>JAMOQV010000074.1 GCA_027068615.1 Helicobacteraceae bacterium
ACCTCTTACTTTTTATAGTGTGCCTAAAAGAGAGTGTAAATCTAACTGTGTAAACCCACCTCTTATCCTGTAATCACTTAGTGTATTTTGACATAATTTCGCTGAAAAATATACAAAGTTGAGGGTAAATCTCATACCAATTTCTGATACTGTTCGTATTCCACTTATTTTGTTGCTCTTGTATGGCGAGATACATGACTTTAAATGCTGATTCTTCAGTGGGAAATGAGCCCTTAGACTTAGTCTTTCTTTTTATGGTGGCGTTTAGAGATTCAATAGGATTTGTAGTATAAATTAGTTTTCTAACAGCATCTGGATACTTGAAGAAGGTGGATAGGTCATCCCAGTGTGTCTGCCAAGAAGAAGTAATATTAGGATATTTTTTACCCCAAATATCATTAAAGTCAGTCAGTGCCAGTTGAGCATCTTCCTCGTTTAGAGCTGAATATACAGATTTTAGATCTTTAGCAACGGCCTTTCTATCTTTCCAAGACACGAACTTCAGTGAACTTCGTATCTGATGGACTATACATCTTTGTATCTCTGCTTTGGGATAAACGGCTTTAATAGCTTCATTAAAGCCGTTAAGACCATCTATTGCAAAGATAAGGACATCTTCTACACCTCGTTTTTTAATATCATTGAGAACAGTAAGCCAGTATTTAGAAGTTTCGTTTTCTCCAATCCAAATTCCAATAATCTCTTTTTTACCTTCAAGGTTAATACCTAGCATTATATAGCATGCTATATTTTTAACTACTCTATCTACTCTTATTTTTAGTACTGTAGCATCCATAAATATTATTGGGTAGATGCTATCTAATGGTCTTAATTGCCACTCTTTTGCTTTCTCCATCACCTTTTCTGTAATGTTTGAGATTGTTTGAGCTGAGAGTTGATATCCATATAAATCATCAAGATGTAACTCTATATCTCGTACACTCATACCTTTGGTATAGAGTGATAAGATGAGATCTTCTGTACCATCTAAATATATCTCACGCTTTTTTACAAGTTGTGGCTCAAAGCTAGACTCTCGATCTCTTGGAATAGATACATCAAACTGTCCATATTTTGAATTTATCGTTTTTTGATTATAGCCGTTACGGGCATTAGAACTGATAGACTCCCGATGTTTATCGTAGCCTAAGTGTGAAGTTAGTTCTTCTTGAGAAGCAGTCTGAATCACTTCTTTAAGTATATTTTTAAACTCATTTGTAATATCATCGAGAGATGTTATCTCTCCTGATGCAAGTTGTCGTTTTAGTTCATCGTGGTTTATTAAACTCATATGTAAATCCTTATAAATAATTCACTTGATTAGTTTATCAAATAAATCTAATTTTTAAGGTTTACACAGTTTATTTTACACTCTC
>JAMOQV010000075.1 GCA_027068615.1 Helicobacteraceae bacterium
TGTAAATCATCTGTACTTACATGGGTATGAGTTCCAACTATACCACTAACCTGCCCTTGTAGCATCATTATCATAGCTCTTTTTTCACTTGTAGCCTCAGCATGAAAGTCTATAAAAATATTTTTAATACCATCTTCGTGTAAAAGTTTTACTATCTCTTTTGCTCCACGAAAAGCATTATCAACATAAGGCATCCCATAATGCCCCATAAGATTTATAACAGCCAAATCCTCCCCAGCTACATTATAAACCTTACAACCAGTTCCATCAACACCATCAGGGTAATTGTATGGTCTTAAAATCTCGTGAGTATCAAAAAGTTTACTTATCTCTTTTTTATCCCAAGAATGGTTTCCACCAGTCATACAATCAACACCATAAGAAAAAATCTCATCAGCATTTTTAGGAGTTAATCCAAACCCATGAGATGCATTTTCATAATTTGCTATGATAAAATCTATATCATACTCTTTTTTTATTTGTGGTAGATACTTTTTAAGCATCTCTCTACCTGGACGACCTACTATATCGCCTATAAAAGCTATTTTCATTTTTTAATCTTATTTATTTTAAGTGGGATTATACCAAAATTATATCAATCATCATTGGCTTCATTATACATTTTTAATTGTGTATTATTAGTATCATACCAAAGTTTATTTAAAATATATTTTGATTGAATTTTACCACTTTGTCTATATCTTAATCAATATAAATTTTCAAAAGCATTGAATTTTTTAATCTTTTTATCTATAACATCATAAATAAGTAAGAGAGCATAAATTTATCTTGAAATTCTCGAACAGGTATAACTTTTTGAACTATATTTTTACCAACAGATTTTTCTAACTCTTTTAAGCGATTTTTTCCAAGTAACTCTTTACATTCTATATAATATGTTGCATCATCTTCTCCTGTGATGATTATCTCATATTTTTTAATAATATATAGGAGTTATTATTTTCTTTTTTTTGTAAAAAATTATATTCAAATGCTATTTACAAAAGTGTTTTAGTTATACCCAATCTTTGATAATATTCTTTTTCTTGTTGACAAATATTTATCTGTGCAGAGCTTAAATGTTTTGTTAAATTCATAAACCTTATAAAACCATATACATTTTTAATTAGCTTATATTTGATTTAACTAAAAAGAAGCCTAATCCAGCCATCAAAACTGTTCCAAATAGGTTTAAAAACATATTTATAAAAGCTAAAGTTATGCTACCACCCTCTAACAATAAAAAGCTCTCTATTGCAAATGTTGAGTATGTAGTTAATGCACCTAAAATACCTGTAGATAAAAAAGATTTCATATGTAAAGAAAAATAACTACTATACATAAAATAAGCCACTAAAACACCCATAATAAAACTTCCTAAAAGATTTACACTTAAAGTTCCAACAGGTATATCATGGGGTAATCTACTTGATACTACTCCATTTAAATAAGCACGAAGAACAGCTCCTATAAATCCACCACTACCTATGGCTAGAATCGTTTGCCAACTCATCATCATATACCTTTTGCATTTTTTCTCTTAAATCTCTTAGCCAATTTTCATCATTTTTATCTGCTATAAAAGTATCCATAAATATAACTTTTATACAACCTGGTTTATAATAAAGTTTTTTTATATCATAATACTTAGCCGTTTGCATAAGAACTATAGGTTGTACTTTTAAACGATATTTATCGGCTACAACTTTTGCTCCATTTTTAAATGGCAACATCTTACCTGTTTTACTTCTTGTTCCCTCTGGAAACATAGCTATTACACGACCTTTATTTAAACGATTTTTTGCATTTTTTAAAAGTCTTAAAAGTGAAGTCTTACTTTGTCTCTCTATAGGTATATCTTCAGGCAGACTCATAGCAAGACCAAAAAAAGGAACATCAAACAACTCTTTTTTTGCAACCCATGACAAATCTTTCTTAGATACTGTTTCCATAACACCTATATCTAAATCACTTTGATGATTTATAAGATACATTTGTGCAGCTGGGTCTTCTTTTCCTTTTACCTCAGTTGTAAAAAAAGTAAGTAAACGGATTATCCAAGCAGATATTTTTCTAGGGTATGGTCTAGGCAATATAGGATACAATAATATAGATAAAGTCAATGATGCAAAAATAATAATAGTCGAAAAAAACCAACTAATATGTGCAAATATCTTCATTTTTCACCCATCCTATTTTATTGTTTTGTAATTTTACTTTTGTAAACTCTCTTACATCACCCTCTTTTTTAAGAGTTATATTTTGAGTTGTTGTCTCAAAAATAGTACCATTTCTAACCGGTAAAAGATATATATTTGAACCTTTTTTTATACATATATCCTTTTGTGGTGCAGATAAGTATAAAACATATCCTAATGGTACAAATATAAAAATCAAATAAACATACTTTCTTCGCCAAAGAATCAGTAAAAAACCTATAAATGCTACTACAGAAGCTATCTGAATCTTAAGTCTTTCACGAGATTGATCTTTTGGTTTTAAATCTGTTTGAGTTGAAACACTATCATCATCAACTATTATTGGTATAGTTATCATAACAAATTTATTTGATAAAAGATTAAAATAACTAAAAGAAAAATTTTCTATCTGCTTATCTATGATGATAAAATATGTAATTTTAGACTCAAAATAAGAATCAACTACAGACTCAATACCTTGTTTAAAAACATTTTGAAAATGCATCTTAGATATCTTTGTATTCGTAGCATTTGCTTCAAATACTATTATATTATGCTTATTATCATAACTTGTTGTTCTATAATCAACCAAATTTAAAGAGTTTGCTATTATATTTGAAAAATCTTTTCTTGGATTTAAAGTTATGACTTTTAATTTTTTACCTAAAATAGTTGTTTTTCTGTATTTTCTATAAGCTACAATTTCAGCGGTAATATCTGGTAATTTTGCTTTAGAATCTTCAACATAAAAATAAAACGTATCAAAATAATATCTATCTTGAACCTTTCTAAAGGGTATCTCATTTAAAGACTCTAAACCATAATAATTAGAAAATTCATATTTTATATCAAGAAAATTTTTTGTTGTTGATAAAGTTTTTATTGTTATAGAAAAAATTTCACCATTAAATACTCTTTTTGGCATCTCTTGATAACTAAGATACAATACCTTCTTTAACGGCACTACCTGAGTGATAGGATTAGTAGTATTTACTTCAGATGATACATTTATATCATCTGAGTATAAAACACTTATAAAAATCGCAACTAGTATTGTTATGATTTTCACGCGTCTAAAAATCCTTGAAGCATCTTCACACCATCATCAGAACCTAGTATTAACTCCATAGCTCTTTCAGGGTGAGGCATAAGACCAAATACATTTTTTTCTTTATTGCAAACACCAGCAATAGAATCTACACTACCATTTGGATTTGAGATATTTCCTTCTGCATCTGTATATTTTAAAAGGATTTGATTGTTTTCTTCTAACTCTTTTAAACCAGCTTCATCTATAAAATAATTACCATCATGATGTGCAATAGGGATATTTACAACATCACCTTTATCTAATTTTTCTAAAAAAGTATTATCATTGTTGATAACTTTTAAATGGTGATATTTAGATAAAAAATGAAGATGCTCATTTCTTTTTAATGCACCAGGAAGTAATCTAGCTTCTGTTAAAACTTGAAAACCGTTACATATACCTAAAACTTTTCCACCATCTTGTGCATAGCTAGAAACAGCTTTCATAACAGGAGAAAATCTAGCAATAGCCCCACTTCTAAGGTAATCACCATAAGAAAATCCACCAGCTACAACAAGTAAATCAGTATCATTAGGGATAGTCTCAGATTTATGCCATAAGATCTCAACATCAGCACCTAAAGTTTTAAATGCATGAACAGTATCATATTCACAGTTAGTACCTGGAAATTGAAGTACAACTACTTTCATTATACTAACTCTATCTCATAATCTTCAATTACAGTATTTGCTAAAAGTTCTTCACACATTTTAGTTACTTCTGCCATTGCTTTTTCTTTATCAGTTTCATTTAGTTGTAAAACTATTTGTTTACCAACTCTAACATCCTCTACACTGTTAAAATGAAGAGAATCAAGTGCATGATGCACTGCCTTACCTTGAGAATCTAATACACCCGCTTTTAAAGAGATATTTACTATTGCTTTCATTTTTTACTATTCCTATTTTTCTAAAATTCTTTCTAAAACTTGTTCATAAGCTACTTTCAGCCCACCTTTGCCTTGACGAAATCTATCTTTATCAAGACTTTCACCACTCTCCATATCCCAAAAACGACAATTATCTGGAGATATCTCATCTACTAAGATTATATTTCCATTACTATCTTTTCCAAATTCTAGTTTGAAATCAACAAGATTTAGACCTTTTTTTGCAAAATAAGGACGAAGTATATCATTTATCTGACGAGCCATACGACGAAGTTTATCCAACTCATCTTGATAATCAACTAAACCTAGTATAAGTGCATGTTGGTCATTTAACTTAGGGTCACCTAAATCATCATTTTTATAATCAAATTCAACTAAAGTAAAAGGTAAAACTGTTCCATCCTCTATACCTAGATTTCGAGTAAGACTTCCAGTAGCTATATTTCTAACAATAACTTCTATAAGTATAACATCAGCTTTCTTATGCAACATATGGTTGTCATCTAGCATCTTTACAAAGTGTGTTTGGATACCTTTATCTTCAAGAAGTTTAAAAAGCTCAGTTGAGATTTTATTATTTAATGCACCTTTACCCTCTTCTGAAGACTTCTTCTCACCATTAAAAGCTGTTAAATCATCTTTAAATTCTGAAATTACAAGATTTTCATCATCTGTTAAAAATAATCTCTTTGCTTTTCCCTCATAAAGTAACTCTCTTTTTTCCATAAAAACCTATCCTTTTGTAATAACTAAAGCTTTAACAATATTTACAGCTTCATTTAACTGCATATCTTTATTTAGCATCTCTTTTGTAATTATATCTTTTTTATCTTTTTTTAACTCTTTAGTTTTAGCTTTTTTACCATCAACTTTTTCAAGTTCTTTTTCTAAGTGTTTTTTCAAATCAGCTTCTTTTATGCTAAAACTATTTTTTTGTGTTTTTACCTCTCCTGGTAAAACTTTTATATCTGGTGTTACACCAACAGCCTGTATAGTTCTACCACTAGGAAGATAATATCTCGCTATAGTTAATTTTATAGCTTCATTCTCCGTTATAGGAAGTATAACTTGAACACTACCTTTTCCAAATGTTTTTTCACCAACGATTATAGCTCTTTTATCGTCTTGTAAAGCACCACTTACAATCTCTGAAGCACTTGCACTACCACCATTTACAAGAACAACTAAAGGAACATCTGTTATTGTTGTCGAAGAGGTAGCCGAATAAGTTTTAGAATCTTCTTTTTCACGACCTTTTTGAGAAACTATATCTCCACTATTTACAAATAAATCAACAAGCCCAACAGCCTGATCCAATAAACCACCAGGATTATTTCTTAAATCAAGAATAATACCTTTTGTTACAGCTTTTCTCTTTAATATAGCTTTTTTTACATCTTTTACAACTTTTTTATCAAAACTTGTAACTCTTACATAAAGTATATCATCTCCTATGGTTTTAGTATATACAGATTCTATTGTTATAATACCTCTTACAATGTGTATATTTAAAGGTTTTGGTTCATCTTTACGCACTATAGTCAAATCTATAGGTGTACCAACTTTACCCCTCATAATAGAAACAGCTTCATCTATACTCATACCCAAAGTAGATTTATCGTTTATTTTTAAGATAATATCACTTGCTTTTAAACCTGCTTTATCTGCTGGTGTACCTTCTATAGGGGCAATAATAGTCAATGCACCATCTCTTATACCAACTGTTATACCCAAGCCACCAAATTCACCATCAGTTTGTACTTTTAATTGTTTAAAATCTTTTTTATTTAGATAGTTTGAGTGTGCATCAAGTTCACTTAACATACCAGCTAAAGCTTTATCCATAAGCTCTTCTATAGTTATTTTATCTACATTGTATTTCTCAACAATAGATATAACTTTCGTAAATTTTGCCAATGCCTCCAAACGAGATGCTTCCTTGTTTGTTGATTCATCTGAAGATGCAAAAAGATTTGATGAAAACAACATAACAATAGCAAATCCAACCGTTACAAAACCAAATGTAAATAAACTTTTATTTTTCATAATTTTCCTTAAATATTTCAAGTTATCATTATAGTTTATATGTGGTTAATTTTCTATTATATTTTAGATATAATTGCAAAAAAGGTAATTATATTTGAGTAAAACAATAGATAAAATAGCCATAGTTCGCCTATCTGCACTTGGTGATATCATAAATAGTGCTGTCGTACTACAGTTTATCCATAAAAACTATCCAAAAGCTAAAATAGACTGGATTACAGAAGAAGTTTTTGCTCCAATTTTACAAAACCATCCATTTATAAATAATATACATACTGTAAATCTCAAAAAAATCAAAAAATCAAAAAATATCTCAGAATTGATAAACACTATTTCTAAACTAAAAAAACTTGATGATTATGACATTATTATAGATATGCAAGGTCTTATAAAATCAGCTATAGTAGCAAGAGTTATAGGTGAAAATACACATGGTTTTGATAAAAACTCTTCAAGAGAGAGTTTTTCATCTTTTTTTTATAAAACTACCTCAACTATACCTTACTATGAAAATGTAATAAAAAGAAACTGTTTTGTAGTAGCAGATGCACTTAAATTTGATATAACTGACAATATGATTTTAAATAAAGATAGAGTCTTTTTTACAGATAATAAAAATAAAACATCAAAACAAATAGCTATAGTTATAGGTGCTTCTTGGGAAAGTAAAAAATACCCTAAAGAAAAAATAGCTCTACTATGTGATAAACTAGAAAGAGAGTGCATCATTATCTGGGGAAATGAAGATGAAAAAGATGAAGCGTTATGGATACAAACACATTCAAACTATGCTAAAGTAGCTCAAAAATTCTCACTTTATGAGTTGGTTGAGTTTATATCAAATGTTGACTTACTTATAGGAAATGATACTGGACCAACTCATATAGCTTGGGCTCAAAATATAGCTTCTATAACACTATTTGGTCCAACTACAAATAGAATGATATATGAAACACCTATAAATAGATACATAAAATCTCCATCTGTAGTAGATATAAATAAGATAGATAAAAATGATTTTTCTATATCTGAAATAGAAGTAGATGAAGTTTATAAAATGGCAAAAAGGTTATTAGAAGATGGGCTATAAGATATTTTTACTTTTTGAAAAGTTTTTGATGCTACTTCCAGCATCTTGTAGAAAAGCTTTTTTCTCTTTTTTAGCATCTGCTGGATACTTACTTTCATCAAGGTATAGAAAAGTTGCATATAAAAATCTTAATTTTTTATTTGAAGATAAACTATCTGATGGTGAAAAAAGAGAGATTGTAAAATATAGCTTTAAAAATCTTGCTTTTAACTTTTTGCATCTTTTAGAGATAAGACATATGTCAAAAGAACAATTAGCAAAAAAAATCACTATTAAAAATATAGAAGCTATAGAAAAAGTACATAAACAAAACCGCTGTGTTATATATGTAACAACTCACTACTCATCTTGGGAATTAGGTGGTGCTTCTATAGGTGCTTTTATAGAACCAATAATCGCTGTATATAAAAAAATGAAAAATCCAACATATCAAGAGTGGCTTTTAGAATCTCGTGCCCACTTTGGTAATATCAACTTAGAAAAAACAAATGTTGTAAAACCACTTATAAGATTTTTAAAACAAGGTTATGCAAGTGGCTTATTGATAGATACAAATATAAATGAAAAAGATGGTGTTATAGTTAACTTTATGGGAAAAGAGATAAGACAAACAACAACCCCAGCATATCTAGCAAGAAAGTTTGATGCAGCTATCATCCCAGTAGCTATGAGAACAGATGATGAAGAGAACTATACATTAATGATTTTTGATGAGATAAAAGTTGAAAGAACAGATGATATAAAAGCAGATATACAAAAAGCAACTCAACTTCAAGCTGATTGGTTAAGCAATCTTATAAGCAATGAACCAAAATTCTGGTTTTGGTTGCATCGCCGTTTTAAAAATGATTATCCAGATATTTATAAAAATTAAAACTTATACTTAACACTAAGAACAGTATTATTAATTTTTACATCTTTATTTTGCATTGGTAATTCTGTTGCTTCTTGGTAGATATATCTTAAAGATACTACAAAATTAGATATATTTTTACCAATACCTGCCATATAAGTTTTCTTAAATTCCATAGCATGGTGTTGAAGTTTAAAACCATCTTTCATAACACTAAAAACTCTATCTCCAAAGTATGCACCAGCTCCAAAATGGTAATCTTTATAGTGAGCATGTAGTTTTACTCCAGCAGTTAAATAATCTTTATCTG
>JAMOQV010000076.1 GCA_027068615.1 Helicobacteraceae bacterium
AGTTTGTAAAATATATAGGTTGTAAGTATGCTTATGCTACATCAAATGGAACTTCAGCTTTACATTTAGCTATGTTATCTTTAAACCTAAAAAGAGGTGATAAAGTTATATGTTCTGTAAATGCTCATCCTAGTGTTCCAGAAGTTGTTAGACATTTTGATGCTGAACCTATTTTTATAGATATAGAAGCAGATAGTTACAATATAAACATAGATTTATTAGAAAATTATTTAGAAGATAATAAATCAAAAAAATTAAAAGCTGTTATTATAACTCATATAGCTGGTGTGTGTGTTGATTTACAAAGAGTATATAATATGTCAAAAATATACGGTATAAAAATAGTAGAAGATGCAAGTGATGCTTTTGGTGCAACTTATAATACTCAAAAGATAGGTTCAACTGGTGCAGATATAACTTGTTTTAATTTTTCACCACATATGAAGAAAAATATTTGTAATGGTGGGATGTTGGTTACAGATGATGAGTGTATCATATCAAGAGCTAGGCTTCTTGCTAATCATGCTATCGAAAGAAAAGAGAATGAACTAGAATATATATATGATGTTGTTGATATTGGTCATGATTATTCTATGAATCAATTAGATGCTGCATATATAAGAGCTCAGTTAAAATTTCAAGATGAAAATATAAAGAAACAACAACAAATAGCACAAAAATACAATGAAGCTTTAACTGATGTTGAACATATCCAATTATCTAAACTTAAAAATGAAAACCACCCATATTTTTCTTATATTATAGAGATAGATAAAAATCGTGATTCATTTGCTCTTGAATTAAAAAAAGAGGGGATTGATACAGGATTGCATTTTATACCTTTACATCTTTTAAGTTATTATAAATCTAAGTATTCTTTAAAAATAAATAGTTACCCAATAGCTCTTAAAACATTTCAAACTGTACTATCTTTACCTATATATCCAAGTATGAGTGATAAAGAGATTCAAACAGTTATACAAAAAGTTAAAAAAATAGCAAAAACAAGAGTTTAATTGAAAAAAAAATTAGTATTTTGGGTTGAAAAGTATTTTTATGACCCAAATATATTTCAAAAACTACTATCTTATATATTGTTACCTATAAGTTTTTTATATTGTTTTGTTATGAAAACAAGATTTTTTTTACAAAAAGAAGAAGATTTTAATATTCCAATTATAAGTATAGGTAATTTAAATGTTGGTGGGAATGGTAAAACACCATTAGTTACGGCTTTAGCTTCCAAATATGAACTCTCAGCTGTAATACTTCGTGGTTATGGTCGTAAGAGTAAGGGTCTTTATGTTGTTCGTGATTTTAAGGATATTTTATGTGATGTATATATAAGTGGAGATGAAGCCCAAATATATGCTGATAAATTACCAAATAGTATAGTCATAGTTAGTGAAGATAGAAAAAAAGCTATTTTAAAAGCTAAAGAGATGGGTGCAAAAATTATTTTTTTAGATGATGCCTATTCTAAACATGATATAAAAAAACTTGACATAGTGATAGATATAGATACTAAAAATAGATTTTGTTTACCATCTGGAGCTTTTAGAGATATTTTACACTCTACAAAAAAAGTTATCATATTGAAAGAAAATATTGATTTTACTAGAGTAGTTACATTAAAAAACGAAACAGATAAAATGTCTTTAGTAACTGCTATAGCAAGACCAGAGCGTTTAGATAAATATCTGCCAAGGGTTATAAGTAAAAATTATTTTGAAGATCATCATACTTTTACAAAAGAGGAGATAGATAAAATTTTATTTCATGATAATAGTGAATCTTTGTTAGTTACATATAAGGATTTTGTAAAATTAAAATGTTTTGATGTAAAACTTTCGTTATTAGACCTCGATATAAAGGTAGATAATAAAGTTTTTGAGTTAATAAATAGCTATAAATAGAAATTTTTGCTATAATCATCCTGATGAAATTTTTAAAGTTCTTAGTTTTTTTAATCTTTTTTCAAAGTTTACTTGTGGCAAATACTTATAGAGATATAATAAAGTTTTCTTTAAAAAAAGATGAACAAAAAAAAGTGCTTATAAAGTACGGTAAAATTCAAAAACTTTTTCAGTTTAGATGGACACTTTTTGTAAATGATGGTTTAGTTGTTTTAAAGTCTTACGATGATATAGTTTCTCAAAATATGCTTTATGTAAATCATAAAAATCAAAGTTTTCGTGTTGAGTTGTTATCTCGTGGAGGAAATAACTATAACACCCCATATATATTGGTAAAGTTTTTAGGGTTTGACTATGAAAAAAATAAAGCAAAATTTGAATTATTTTTATCTGATGATGAGGTAAAAGTAAGGGTAAAGTATTTAAAAAATGATAAATAAAGTAGAAAAAGAAATAACAAGACTTATAGATGAATGTGGTTACGATGAGGTTACTCGCCTTTTTAAAATGCTTAGTGGTGGGAAAAGACTTCGTGCAAAACTTATACTAAAAATTGCACCAGAACATAAACAAGCACCACTTTTAGCAAGTATAGTTGAGCTTATACATGCTGCAAGTCTTCTTCATGATGATGTGATAGATGAAGCTCAAACTAGAAGAGGTGTAACATCTGTAAATGCAACAGATGGTTCAAAAACAGCTGTTATGCTTGGAGATGTTTTGTATTCTAAAGCTTTTACGGAGCTTGTTGGTTTTGATGCTGATGTGGCTAGAACTATCGCATCTTCTGTAACATCATTAAGCAAGGGTGAGATGATGGATGTTAAAATGGCAGAAACATTTAACACTGATGAAAAAAAATATCTTGATATGCTTTATCTAAAAACAGCTACTCTTATAGAAGCATCTGCTATTGCATCTGCATATTTGGCTGGAAAAGATGTCCAAAAGTATGCTACTTATGGTCGTAACTTAGGTTTATCTTTTCAGATAATAGATGATATACTAGATATAACTCAAGATGAAAAAACCCTTGGAAAACCAGCCTTAAATGATTTTGCAGAGGGTAAATGTACTCTACCATATATCTATCTTTACAATGAATTAGATGATAAAGATAAAGAAAGATTAAAATCACTTCATCTAAAAAAACTAGATGATGAAGAGTCTTTATGGATAAAGAAAAAGATGCAAGAGTTTAAAACGGTTGAAAAGTCTTTTGAACTAGCTAAAAAACTATCAAACGAAGCTATGCTTGCTGTAAAAGATGATGCAGAACTTATAGCTATCCTAGAAACTATGATAAAAAGAAGTTACTAATGCACTACTTAAATATAAGCTTTTCATATAAAAATTCAGATTTAGAAGTTAGGGAAAAATTAACATATCCAAATGAAAAAAGTGTAGAGGCTTGTTTAAAAAAGCTAAACTCTTGTAAAGATATAAATGAAACTATCCTTATATCAACTTGTAATCGTATGGAGATATTTGCTAGTTGTAGTGATACTTCTAGTGCAAAAAAACATATATTTGAGATGTTGAGTCAAAGAGCAAGTTTAAGTGTGAAAGAGCTTGAAAATCGTGCTGATATATATGATGACAGTAGTGCGATTTATCATATATTTAAAGTGGCTTCATCACTTGATTCTATGGTTATCGGTGAGACTCAAATTGCTGGACAACTAAAGGATGCTTTTAGATTTTCTTACGATAAGGGTTACTGTGATAAAAAGATAGCAAGAGCTATAAGAAGTGCTTTTAAATGTGCAGCAAAAGTTAGAAATGCTACCGATATATCTTCAAAACCAGTTTCAGTTGCAAGTGTGGCAGTATCTAAACTAAAATCTACTTTAGATAATTTAGATGGTAAAAAAACACTTATAATCGGTGTTGGAGAGATGAGTGAGATAACAGCAAAGCATCTTATAAGTGCAAATGCTGATGTTTATATAATGAACAGAACAAAAGAGAAAGCTCAAGTATTAGCAGATGAGTGTGGAGCAAAAGTTATAGAGTATGGAAAGTTAGATAGTGCAGTAAACGAGTTTGAAATCATTTTTAGTGCAACATCATCAAATGTTCCAATCATAACGAACGACATCATAGAAAAATGTGATTTTGAGAGATATTGGTTTGACTTGGCAGTACCTAGAGATATAAGCTGTTCAGATGATAAAGGTGTAAATCTTTTCACAGTAGATGATATAACTTCCATAGTAGATGAAAATAAATCTCTTAGAGAAAACGAAGCAAGAAAAGCACACGGTATAGTTGGTCGCAGTGTAGTTGAGTTTTTTGAATACTTAGATACTCTAAATGTAGAACCAATGATAAAAGAGATATATCAAAAAGCATATAAAGTAGCCGATATAGAGTCAAAAAGAGCAGTAGAAAAAGGTTTTATACCAAAAGAGTATGAAGCACAAGCTAGAAAAATGGCAGAACAAACTCTAAAAAGATTTTTACACGATATGACAAAAAAAATGAGAGAAAACTCAACAGAACCAAAATCAGATACTATATCAGGTATGATGCAGATTTTATCTAGTGATGATTTGAAAAGTGATTCTTAGTAGATAGATTTTTATGTTTTAACACAAATTAGTCTAGTTTTTAGAAAAGACAAATATTATTATCTAGTATTGTTGAAATGTACTTGTAAAACAAATATCTATAATTAATTTGGTATAATACACTTAAAATAAACAATTAAGTGAGAGATAATTATGAGAAGAAGTAGAGCATTTATACCAACAACGAAAGAAGTTCCATCAGATGCGACTCTGCCGAGTCATCAGTTTTTAATCCGTGGTGGATTTATAAACCAGCAAGGGGCAGGGCTTTATAATTATCTTCCTCTTGGTAAGATTGTTTTAGAAAAAATCCGTTCTATCGTTAAAGATGAGTTAGATAAAGCTGGGTGTAATGAGGTTCAGCTTAGTTTTGTGACACCTATGTCTCTTTGGGAGAGAAGTGGTCGCTCAGATGCTATGGGTAAAGAGATGCTTCGCATCAAAGATAGACATGAAAATGAGTTTGTACTAAGTCCAACAAATGAAGAAGCTATGGTTGAACTTGTAAAAAACAGAGTTACAAGTTACAAAGACTTACCACTAAACTTATACCAAATTAACACAAAATTCCGTGATGAAGCAAGACCTAGATATGGACTTTTAAGAGGTCGTGAATTTCTTATGAAAGATGGTTACTCTTTTCATGCTACAAAAGAGGATATGGTAAGAGAGTTTGACCTTATGGAGGAGACTTATAAGAAAATCTTTACAAGGCTAGGGCTTGATTTTAGAGTGGTTCAGGCTGATAGTGGAGCTATTGGTGGGACTGGTAGTAAAGAGTTTCATGTTTTAGCAGATAGTGGTGAAGATACTTTGGTTGTTTGTGAGAGTTGTGATTATGGGGCTAATATAGAGACTATTTTTGAGAGTGAAGAGGAGATAGATGCTTTAAATGAGAAGTCTTATGAGGAGTTACAATCACAAAATATAGAAGAGAAGTGTTCTTGTGGTGGAAAACTTAGCTTTAAAAAAGGTATAGAAGTTGGGCATATATTTCAGTTAGGGGATAGATACTCTTCAAAACTTGAAGCTCATTTTAACGATGAAAATGGTCGTGCAAAACCTTTTGAGATGGCAACATTTGGTATAGGTGTAAGTAGGCTTATAGCTTCTGTTATAGAGCAAAACCACGATGAAAATGGTTGTATCTGGACAAAAAGTACAGCACCATACTTAGTAAATATAATGGTATCAAATATCAAAGATGAAGCTCAAACCGAACTAGGAGAAGAGTTATACACTAAACTTCAAGATGCTAAAGTTGAAGTTATATTTGATGATAGAAAAGAGAGATTTGGCTTTAAGATGAAAGATGCTGAGCTTATAGGTTTTCCATATACTGTTATCATAGGTAAAGAGTTGGCTAATGGTCTAGTTCAAATCTATAACAGAAAAGAAAAAACAAAAGTTTCTGTTCCTGTTGGTGAGATTTATGAAAAGATTATGGAACTAATCTAAAATGCAGTACTTTTTAATATACCTCTTTTTAGAGGTTTTAGTATCTGTAAATATATCTTCTGCCATAGGTGGTTTGGCTACTTTTTTTGAGATACTTTTAAGTGCATTTGTTGGTATCTCTATACTTATAAATTTTAGACAAACTTTAGTGGAAAATATGACAGCAGTTTCATATAGTTGTATCGACTTAAATGAGTTTCAAAGATTGAACCTTTTTACGCTTATCGGTGCGATTTTTCTTATAATCCCTGGTTTTTTAACAGATATTATCGGCTCACTTATGCAGTTTAGTGTTATAACGAGTATGTTTGTTAACCGTTATAATGTAAAATCAAACAAATGTAACAATACTTTTATACAAGAAAATGATAAAAAGGATTCAGATGTTATCGATGTTGAGATTATCACTAACGACACTGTTAGTAAGTAGTTCACTTTTTGCATCTTCACCAGATGCTGATTTAAAAGAGTTTTTAACAAATAAGTTTAAAAATAATCCACGGATTTTAGACTTAAGTGTAGATATAGTAGATAAAAATAAAGTTGAAAGCTTAGAAGCAAAAGAGGCTAAAAATGACTGGTATGCTTATATTATCAAAGTAAAAGCTACTGTTAAAAATAAAGGTAAAAAGAAAGAATTAACTCAAAAGATGATTTGGTTTTCAAATGGAACTATAATCACACCTGATTTTATAGATATGGATACGGGAGATAGTCTAAAAGATGATTATCCATCATTTGATGAAGCTTACTATAAAAAAGAAAATCTTATATATGGTGATGTGGATGCCAAACATAGAGTAGTGATATTTTCAGACCCACTTTGTCCATTTTGTAAGATGTTTGTACCTAAATCTATAAAAGAGATGAAAAAAGAGCCTAAAAAGTTCGCTATATATTACTACCATTTTCCACTTGAAAACTTACATCCTGCTGCACCAACACTTACAAAAGCAGCGATAGTTGCACAGATGCAAGGTGTAAAAGATGTTGTACTAAAACTTTATAAGGTAAAAGTGGATTATAAAGAAACAGATGTTAAAAAGATACTAAAAGCTTTTAATAAAACTATGGGGACAGATATAACTCCAAAAGATTTAGAGTCTCCTAAAGTTAAAGAACAAATCGCTTTTGATGAAAAAGTTGCAGATGAAGCTATGGTTGGTGGAACTCCAACTGTATTTTTTGATGGAAAACTAGATAAAAGTAAGAAAAAATATAAAGAGGCTAAATAGATGAAAAAATTAACCATAGCAACAAGAGTTTCAGACTTAGCTCTTTGGCAAGCTTACCATATAAAAGATAGAATTGAAGCTAGTTATCCTGAAATAGAGGTAGTTTTAAACAAAATCGTAAGCAATGGCGATAAAGTTTTAGATAAACCATTAGCACTTATTGGTGGAAAAGGGCATTTTACAAAAGAACTCGAAGATGCTATGCTAAATGGCGAGGCAGATATAGCAGTTCATAGTCTAAAAGATGTTCCAACTTATATACCAGATGGGTTAGAGTTGGTATCTATAACAAAAAGACAAGACCAAAGTGATGTTTTTTTATCTCACACATACTCATCTTTAGATGAACTTCCTCAAGGTGCAGTGGTAGGTACTACAAGCCTTAGAAGAAGGATGCAACTACTTCAAAAAAGACCAGACTTAAAAGTAAAAGATTTAAGAGGAAATGTAAATACAAGACTAAGAAAATTAGCAGAGGGTCAATACGATGCTATTATATTAGCATTTATAGGATTAGATAGGTTAGACTTACTAAAAGATATCCCTTATACACAAAAACTCTCATTAGATATGATGATACCTCCGATGGGACAAGCATCTTTAGGTATAGAGATAGTTCAAGGTAATGAAAAACTAAGAGAGATAGCACTAAGTGTAAATGATAAAGATACATTTATATGTACTAAAATAGAGAGAGATTTTATAAGTAAAATTGGAGCAGGGTGTTCAGCTCCAGTTGCTTGTAATGCTGTGATAGCTGATGATAAAATCACTTTTAGAACTATGATAGGTTTCCCAGATGGAACAAATGTGATGCAAGAAAAAATCGTAGTTGATGTAAAAGATAGTGAAGAATTAGGCTTTGAGATGGCTAAAAAGATGATAGATAACGGTGCTTTAGAGCTGTTAGAAAAAGCTGAAAGAGTAGCATTTAAAGATGAGATGCCACAAAGGCTTTAAGGCAAATTTTTTAAATCTCTATAAAAGAAAGTTAAGATATAAACTCTTTAAAATAGTGTTTTATTAAACTTTCTTTTTCCTCTTTTTTTATCTTATTTGTAACAGTCTTTAATCTAGTAGCGAATATATACTTTTCTATAAGATTTAATCTTTCAAGTTTTTTATAGATATTTAGTATAAATTCATTACTCTCTTTTTCAATTTTAAAACTTTTATTTATGTATGTAAGATGCAAATTTTCTATATTTTTCAAATCTTTTAAATCTAAATTTAAAGAAAAAATATACTCCACCTC
>JAMOQV010000077.1 GCA_027068615.1 Helicobacteraceae bacterium
GCAACTAATGTAGGGTATAGCTTCTCTTTTTGGGCTTTTACACTTAACTTATCAGCAGCTACTTTTACTCTTAAGGGTTCTAACGAGGCAAAGCCTTTAGAACTATCTAATTTACCATTAACATCCATACTTATCGGTGCTTCTAATTTAATGCCTGTAAGAGTGTTTATAATGCTAATGAGTTTTCTCTTTTGTAAGTTGATATTATTTTTAGCAATACTTATTTGATTGAGTCCATCATTTATTTTGTAGAGTGCAGATGCTGGAGCTCGTCCATTATCAACTTTTATCTCTAAAGTTTTCTTTGTCTCTAAAAGGGACTTCTCTTTTAGAGTAAGTGATTTTTGAAGTGCCTCAAGATAGATAAAATTGGCATTACTCCCTACAATAAGTGCTTCATTTTTAAGAAGATTTATATGTTTTTTTGCCTTGGCACTCTTTTGCATAGCCGCAGCTTTATCAGCCATAGTAAAGATAGACTTTACAAAAAGAGGCATACTAAATGATGCACCCTCAACCATAGTATTTCGGCTAAATGGCTGAGAAGGCTTCGTAGGATCTTTTACTAAAGACAACATATGGTTTGGAGGAAGAGGAACCATAGCTGTTGGAATAGTATAGTGATCATACTTTGCAAAAAGATTTATTTTAGGGTACAGTTTAGAATCTGCTAAATCTTCATATATGGCACTTTTTTTAACAAGGGCATCATCAGACCTTGTTTGAGAGTGATGCTTGAGTGCATCAAACAGATCAGGCATACTATATGCACTTAACATAAGTGGTAAGCTAAGTGTAATCAGTGTCTTTTTTAACATTTTAAACCTTTTTATTTTTTTTGTATTATTAGAGAAGTTTTTATAGTTTCATATACATATGTAGCAACTTCATCAACACTACATTCACTACAAGTGTCTATCTTCCCATCAAGTAATACAGCTTTTTTGCGTAGAGGTTCTGTTGTAATCATTAGGTTTATACTCCCTATAATCATAAAATGCACTACCATTGGAATGGACTCTCTAAAAACTTTTTCCTCTTTTCCACGCTCTAAAATATCGCTAAGTAAAAGAAATAATCTTCGCATACTTGCAAACATCATCTCAGGAAGATGTGCACCACTATCACTTAATTCTCGAAGTAAAAGTGCTGGAAAATAAGGATTTTCATAAGCATAATTTGCATAAGATTTCACAAAAACTTCTAACTCATCAACTACTGTCTTAGAATTTTCTCCTGCTTGTGTCACCTCTTCATATATGGCATCAAAAAGTCCACTCATCACCTCACTATAGAGTCCAGATTTATTTTTAAAGTAATAATAAATCAGTGCTTTATTTACCCCACTCTCT
>JAMOQV010000078.1 GCA_027068615.1 Helicobacteraceae bacterium
TGTCCCCATATTTTGATATACACTCGGTAGGTTATATAATCATTGCTTTAGTTTATTTAACTTTTGCATTTATAAAATAATCTACACTTAGGGGCTTCATTACCCCCTAAGTTTTACTAACTACATAGAAATACTCATAATAATCACATATCTATCAAATAAGCCACTTTAACCGTAAATCAATATCATTTATAGGGTAAAGTGTTTTAAGGGCTTATATCTCTTCCTATGCTGTTTTTATTATTCTTCTTATTTGACATTGGCTCTTTTCATAAGATAGCGATAATCTTTTAATGATATTTACTTTCTGATAACCTGCTTTTTTTAATTGGTTAAAATCCTCTAAGATGTCTTTATGATTTATTTTACACCCTCTAAAGTAAACCCTACATCCTTTAAACTCTCTTATTATGTCTTCTATAACTTTAGGTTCTATACCTTTGCATCTCATAGCTTCTGTAAAATATTCCTCTTTTAAGTCCATCAATATTAAGCCTTATTTGTTATAATTTCGTTGCTATTAAAATCATAAGAATAAGTGTTTTTTAGGCTGTTTTTGCTGAACAAACTTAAACGGCTTATACTGCCCTAAAAATAGGGGTGCATAGAGTGTCTGAAAAAAGTTTTAGACATAATAACTTATAGGGAAAACTTAAACGGCTTTTATTGCTACATCTAAGCCTGTAAATCTCTTGATAGATTTTTGCATTTTCTCATAAGCTTTTGATAAATCTTTTACTTTTAAATCTCCTCTAAAATATGCCCCTTTAAAACTAAATTCTAACCTTTGCATCTCATCATCAAGATTTTCTTTTATATGCTTTGGATAGATTAAGATATTTATATGTGGGTTAGTCTTTTTTTCTCCATCTGTTTTTAAATAGGTACTATTAGCATATCTAAAGGGTGTCCTACTCTTTTTTAACTCTCTTATAACTCTGATAGGTATCTTGTCTTTAAAGTCTATCGCTACATCTAATCTCGTGATAACTTCATCTTGTATATGCTCTTTTAACTCATTTAGTAACTCATTTAAATACTTTGATTTATCGTTATAACCTTGTAGCCCTGCTATCTCTAAGGTTTGCTTGTTTTGACTTACACTAAATCTTTTTATAGGAATTTCTAACCCTGTTGAGGTGTGTAATATCTTTGCTTCTATGATATTTCTAGTTAAAGGTTTTTTAAAAGTTTTTAACCATAAATCTTTATTTGATATTCCAACACCCTTTACCGTTTGTATGTTATAATTCTCATTAGTAAGATAACTTTCTAAATGGTTACTACTAAAGTTAAAAGAGTCAATTAACCCTTTTACTTCCATTGGTACTATGAGATTTTAGGAACTG
>JAMOQV010000079.1 GCA_027068615.1 Helicobacteraceae bacterium
TATGCTATACTACATCAAGATATTTATGATGAGTGGAATGGTTTAAAAAAAAATCTTGATAAAAAACAACCTATTTTATTTAATGAAAGGGATATTTTATTTATATCTATGGGGAAAAATATAGGTTATGAACAGTATGGAAAAGGGGAAGAATTTTTAAGACCAGTTGTTGTTATAAAAAAGTTTAATAAGCATCTTTTCTTAGGTATCCCTTTAAGTAGTAAACTAAAAGATGGTTATTTTTTCCATAATATAAGTTTTAAAAATCGTACAAACTCAGCACTTCTATTACAATCAAAATCGTTTGATAGTAAAAGGATTAAATATAGACTAGCAAGACTAAGTGAAAACGAATTTAATAAATTGGTTGAGAAATTTTGCGAAGTTGTAACCCCTAGTCCAAAAGGATAAGGGGAGCGCCTAATGGCGAATTTCGTAAAAATTATAACATAAAAGAGTATAAATAGATATGAAAATAGGAAATTTTGATTTAAACAAAGATGGCACATATATCATAGCTGAACTATCAGCTAATCATAATGGTAGTTTACAAGTTGCATTAGATACTATAAAATCTGCAAAAGAGTGTGGAGCAGATGCGATAAAACTCCAAACATATAGAGCCGATACCATTACACTTAATTCTAAAAATGATGACTTTAAAATCACACAAGGAACTCTTTGGGATGATAAATACCTTTATGAACTCTATGAAGAAGCCTATACTCCGTGGGAGTGGCATCAAGAGTTGTTTGAGTATGCAAGAAGTATAGGTATAGATATATTTTCATCCCCTTTTGATAAAAGTGCCGTTGATTTTTTAGAACAGTTTAACCCATCTGCTTACAAGATAGCATCGTTTGAGATAACAGACTATGAGCTTGTAAGATACACTGCATCAAAAATGCGACCTATTATCATCTCAACTGGCATCGCTTATGAAGAGGAGATAAAAGATGTGGTGGAGATTTGTAGAAGTGTTGGAAACAACGACATCATCTTACTAAAATGCACAAGTTCATACCCAGCACCACTTGAAGATGCAAACCTTTTAAGCATACCAGATTTAGCACAAAGGTTTAATGTTATAAGTGGTTTTTCTGACCATACACTAGGCTCTACTGCACCCATAGTAGCAGTTAGTCTTGGAGCGAAAGTTATAGAGAAACATTTTATACTTGATAAGTCTATAAGTTCAGCAGATGTTGAGTTTTCCATGGATGCAAAAGAGTTTAAAGAGATGGTATCAAAGATACGAGATGCTGAGAAGCTTTTAGGAAAAATTGATTACTCTATGGCAAAAAAAAGAAGTCGTGAACACAGTAGAAGCATCTATGTTTCAAAAGATATAAAAAAAGGTGATATTTTAAGTGAAGATAACTTAAAAAGTGTAAGACCAGCTTATGGGATGCATCCAAAATACCTAAACGAAGTTTTAGGTACAAAAGCAAAAAAAGATTATAAGTTTGGAGATAGATTTGAATATAAAGATAAAAATAGTTATACTATTACAAAAAGTTAGGGGGTATTGATTATGAATAAAACAAGAGTAGATGATATGCTTATAGAGATGATTAGCCCAAAGATAAAAGAGATAGAAGAGAAGTTTAGTGCAGGAAAAGGTCTAAACCAAGAGGATATAAATACACTTCTTTTAAAATCTCAATACAACCACATAAATCATTTAGATGATAAACTAAATGAAGTTACAGCTAGTGTTGTAGCACTTGAAGAAAAATTTGTAGGTCTTGAAAA
>JAMOQV010000080.1 GCA_027068615.1 Helicobacteraceae bacterium
AACAAAAATATGATGACTTTAATAGTTGTTCTTGGTGCTTTTATGACTCTTTCTAAGATTATAGATAAATTTTAAAAAATTGAATATCCTCTTTAAAGCTGATTCATCTTCAAGCATTGGAACTGGTCATATTATGAGGGACTTAGTTCTTGCTAAAAAGTATAAAGATGCAAACATAACTTTTGCATCTCAAAATCTTGATGGAAATATAAATCATAAAATACAAAAAGCTGGTTATAAAGTAAATCGTTTAAAATCAAATGATGTTGATGAGCTTATAAAACTTGTTAAAAAGTTAAAGATTGATTTAGTAGTTATAGATAGTTACGATATAGATTATAAGTATGAAAAAAAGCTAAAAAAAGCAACAAAAGTTAAGATACTTTCTTTTGATGATACTTATGAAAAACACCATTGCGATATACTACTAAACCATAATATATATGCAAAAAAGAAAAAGTACAAAAACTTAGTACCAAAAAAATGTGAAGTTAGGTGTGGGGTAAAATATACACTTTTAAGAGATGAGTTCCTAAAAGCCAAAGAAAAAAACTATGAAAAATCAAAAAAATTTACTCTGTTTGTTGCTATGGGTGGAGCAGATAGTGCTAATTTAAATATTAAGATTATAAAATCATTAAAAAATCTAAAAAATATTGAACTAAATATAGTTACAACAGATGCAAACAAACATCTAAAAGATTTAAAAAGCTATGTTAAGTCAAAAAAGTGGATAAAATTACATATAAATTCTAAAAAAATCGCACAACTTATAGCACAGAGTAATTTTAGTATAATTACACCTAGTGTTGTAGCAAATGAAGTAGTTTTTATGGATAAACCTTTGGTAGCTATAAAAGTTGCAAAAAATCAAAAAAATATGGCAAAATATCTTAAAAAGTCTGGTTATACAGTTTTAAAAATAAAAGATATATATAAATTAAAAAAGGTAATAAAACAATGCAAACAGAAAAACTAAAACAGGTGTTTATAGAAGCATTAGGTATAGATAAAAATACTAATATAGAAAACTTAGAGTACAACACCATTGATGAGTGGGATAGTGTAGCACATATGAATCTTATAGGTGAGATAGAAGATGCTTTTGAGATCATGCTAGATACTGATGATATTATAGATATGAGTTCATTTACAAAAGCTAAAGAGATAGTTTCTAAATATCTAAAGGGTTAA
This sequence comes from Helicobacteraceae bacterium, assembly GCA_027068615.1. Lineage (GTDB taxonomy): Bacteria > Campylobacterota > Campylobacteria > Campylobacterales > Sulfurimonadaceae > Sulfurimonas. The sequence continues at coordinate 1,195 of JAMOQV010000080.1, forward strand.
AATGCTTCAACAAAGATATGCTCTTATAACTGGTGCTAGTAAAGGTATAGGTAAACAAACTGCTCATTTATTTGCTAAAAATGGAGCAAACCTTTTGCTTGTAGCACGAGATATAGATACATTAGTATCTTTAAGAGATGAACTTCAAGAGTTTAGTATAAATGTAGATATATTTAGTTGTGATTTAACAGATGAAAATGAGATAAAATCACTTTTTATAAAGATAAAAAAAGTTACAAAAGTCATAGATATAGTTGTAAATAATGCAGGTATCATAAAAAGTTCTATGTTTAGTATGACAAATAGTGATACATTAAAAGATATGTTTCAAACAAATCTATATGCACCGTATATACTAACTCAGTATGCAACTAGGATGATGAGAAAAAGTCCTTATGCATCTGTAATCTTTATATCATCTATGATGGCTACTAAAGGTGGGATTGGTCATAGTGCTTATGCTTCTAGCAAATCAGCACTAGATGGTATGATGAAATCACTAGCAAAAGAGTTAGCTCCAACTATCCGTGTAAATGCCATCGCCCCTGGTGTAGTTCAAACAGATATGATAAAAACACTAAGTGAAGATGAAAAAGAGGAATATACCTCTAAAAGTTTGTTTAAAAGATTGGCGACACCTAACGATATAGCAACCGTTATACTTTTTTTAGCATCAGATATGTCAAAATATATAACAGCAGAACTTATAAATGTTGATGGTGGTATATGTTAAGTTTTACTTACTTGGATAATATAGCACTTATAGAAGATGATAAGTCTATAACATATAAAGAGTTACAAAATCTAGTAAAAGAGTTTGAAAAAAACCTAGTAGATACAAAGTCTATTATAGCGATATATATGGATACAACTATAAACTCTATTGTAGCATACTTAGCTTCTATGCAAAAAAACTATGCTATCTTGATGCTAGATCAAACCTCTCAACAAAATGTAAAACTTTGTGAACTTTATGATGTTGATTATGTTTTTAATAAAGAGTTGATAAAAAGAGATGCTAAAGTAAAAAAGATATATAAAGATTTAGCACTTTTACTACCCACTTCAGGTAGCACAGGTTCACCAAAATTTGTACGATTATCTAAAGAAAATATTTTACACAATACTAAGTCGATACTATCATATCTACCCATAACACAAACAGATACAACGATAACCTCTTTACCACTTTTTTACTCTTATGGTTTATCTGTTTTAAATACTCATCTAGCATCTGGAGCAACAGTAGTTTTAACCTCTGCACCTTTACTTAGTAAAGAGTTTTGGGAGCTGTTTAAAAAGCATCATATTACAAACTTTAATGGCGTTCCTTACCATTATGAGATGCTAATGAAATTAAGATTTTTAAAAAAAGAGTATAAATCTCTTTGTTTTTTAACTCAAGCTGGTGGAAAACTTTCTAAAGATATTATTTTAGAGTTTACAAATTATGCACTTGAAAACAAAAAAGAGTTTTTTGTGATGTATGGACAAACAGAAGCATCTGCTAGGATTAGTTACATAGATACAAAAAGGTTGTTAAAAAAACCAAACTCCATAGGCAAAGCTATATCTGGTGTAAAACTATTTTTACAAGATGATGAGTTGATTGTAAAAGCTAAAAATGTGATGCTAGGTTATGCTACAAATCTTGATGATTTAGCAAAAGGGGATGAGAATAAAGGCATCTTACATACACAAGATTTGGGCTATAAAGATGAAGATGGGGATTTTTATATAACAGCTAGAGCGTCTAGGTTTGTAAAAGTTGTAGGAAATAGGATAAATCTTGATGATATAGAAAAAAATCTACTGCAAAATAGTTTTAAATGTGTAGTGGTTGCTCGGGATGATTTTATTTTAGTTTTAACTTTAAATGACGATGTTTCAGAGATAAAACAACATCTAGTAAAAAACTATAAATTGCATCACTCTTTAGTAGGTGTAAAACAGATAGATGAGTGGGTGGTTAAGTCAAACTCTAAGATAGACTATAAAGAGATGCAACAGAGGTATTTATGATAAAAGATATATATAGTCTTAATCCTTATTCACTTATAAAAGATGAGAAAAATCTCTTTTTACTTCAAGAGTTATCTAAACTATCTTTGTATCATTATGAAAATTCAATAACTTATAAAAAAATTATAGATGCTTTTAAAGCACCTCTAAAACCAAATAAGATAGAAGATTTTTTTGCACTTCCTGTTAGGGTTTTTAAAGAGTTTGAGTTAAAATCATCATCAGATATAGTAAAAACTTTAACTTCATCAGGTACAACATCTTCACAACTTTCTAAAATCTATCTCGATAAACAAACAGCAAGAGAACAAAGCATAGCACTTGTAAAAATTATGCAAGATTTTATAGGTAAAGATAGAATACCTATGATGATAATAGACACTAAAAGTGTAATGCAAAAAAAAGAGTTTTCAGCTAGAGCAGCAGGTATAGCTGGTATGGCACAATTTGCTCGTAAGATAGAGTATATCTTAGATGATGAGATGCATCTACAAGTCGATAAAATGTTAGAGTTTTTGGAAAAGAACAAAGATAAAAAAATTGTAATATTTGGATTTACTTTTATGGTTTGGAAATATTTTTTTAAAAAACTAAAAGAGAAAAATATAACTCTAAATATGAAAAATGCCATACTTATACATAGTGGTGGTTGGAAAAAATTAACTGATGAAGCAGTAGATAATGAAGAGTTTAAAAAACAGATAAAACAACAAACTTCTATCTCCAATATACATAATTTTTACGGTATGGTAGAACAAGTTGGTTCTGTTTTTGTAGAGTGTGAGGCTGGGCATCTTCATACCCCTAATTTTGCAGATGTTATCATAAGAGATACACAAACACTCAAATCACTACCTTATAAACAAGAGGGCTTAGTTGAGGTTCTTTCCATCATACCAAAGAGTTATGCAGGTCATATCTTACTTAGTGAAGATATAGGTATGATTTTGGGTGAAGATGATTGTAGTTGTGGAAGAAAAGGTAAGTATTTTTCTATAAAAGGTAGAGTGGCTCAAGCTCAAGTAAGGGGATGCAGTGATACATTTGTTAAATGATAAAATCTCAGATGAGATTGTTAAACCTTTTGATGATGAAGTTTTAGAGTTTACTCATAAACTATCTTTAGAACTTTTATCAAAAAAGTATAAAGAGTTTCCTGAACTTATTGCTCTTGGATTTTGGTTAAGAGATGCACATATAAAAAAGTTAGAACAAAAGTTTATAAAAAGTACACAAGATAAACTTATACAAGCTAGAGGTGTTGTGTTTCACATAGCACCAAACAATGTAGATACTATATTTTTATACTCACTTTTGTTATCTATGTTTGTAGGAAATAGCAACATAGTCCGTGTTAGTCAAAACATAACTCCACAGATGCAGATGTTACTAGATATACTAACTAAAACCATAACAACTTATAAAAATGTATCTAAAAAGATGATGATTGTTAGTTATGGACATGATGATAAAATCACAACAAAGTTTTCTATGATGTGTGATGTTAGAGTTATTTGGGGTGGGGATAACACTATATCTCATATCCGTAAACTACCATTAAAAGCAACTTCTACAGAACTTCTTTTTGCAAATAAGTTTTCACTACTAGCTATAAAACTAAAAGATAAAGATGAGGTAACAAACAATTTTTTAGAAAAATGTTATCGTGATAGTATAACTTTTATGCAACAAGCTTGCTCATCTGTTAAAGCTATCTGTTGGATAGATACAACTCAAAATCTTCAAGATATATTTTGGGAAAAGTTTTTAAAGTTTATAGAGGAAAAAGAAACTATCTTTGATGAAAAAGGTAGTGTAGATAAACTTATGGCAGAGATAAAACTTGCTCTAAATCATAATGTATCCATAAAAAATGAAAACAATATCTTTAAAGTAAAACTACCAAATATAAAAGCATTAGAAAGTAAAAGCCATTGTGGGCTTGGTCTGTTTTATGAGGTGGATTTACAAACTTTAGATGAGTTGTTGGATAAGGTAGATAGAGGGCATCAAACATTAAGTGTTTATGGTTTTACAAAAGAAGATATAAAAAAGAGTTTTCAAACCTCTAAACCAAAAGGGATAGATAGAGTTGTATCACTAGGTAAGGCTATGGAGTTTTCCCCTATATGGGATGGGTATGATATGATGCAGAGTTTATGTAGGGTTATAGATGTGGATATTTAAAAATTATAAAGATTTAACACTTAAAGAGCATCAAGAACTTTTAGATATTCGTAATGAAAAAGAGATAAGAGAGGCATCAAATAGTAAAGATATTATAACACTTGATAAGCATCTATCTTGGTTAAAATCAACAGATGGTGATTATTTTGCTTTGTTTATAGATGATAAAATAGTTGGTGGTGTAAACTATAAACTTAAAGATAATGCAGTAACAGAGTGGGGAATATTTTTTACTAAAAAAAATGCACCTCTTATATCTTCACTCGCTACTTATATGTTTATAGAATACCTTTTTAGTAAGTCAGATATACTTTATTCTGAAGTATTAAAGACAAATCAAAAAGCTTTAAAATTTAATCTTTATTTTGGTATAACTATATTAGAAACTACATCAGATAAGTATAAGTTAGTTTTGAAAAAAGATGTATGGGCTGATTATAAATTAAACAAATTAAAATCTTTAACTAAAAGAGTAGATAGTTTAGTTACTATTTTTAAAGAGGTAAATATAAAATGAAAAAACTACCAATAGGCATATCAACATTAAAAACAATTTTAGAAGAAGATTATATATATGTAGATAAAACAGATATAGCATTAAATCTTATAGAAAATGGTCAATACTATTTTCTATCTCGCCCTAGAAGATTTGGAAAGAGTTTATTTTTAGATACTTTAAGAACTATATTTGATGGCGACAAAGAGGTGTTTAAAGGTCTTAGTATCTATGATAGTGGGTATAAGTTTGAAAAGCATCCTGTTATTCGCATCAGTTTTAATGATGGGGAGTTTAGAAGTAGTGAGGGTTATAAACAAGCTATATATGAGATTTTAGATAAAAATCAAAGAGATTTAGGTATCTCTTGCCCTAAAGATTTTTCTAGTAGTGGATGCTTTAAAAGGCTTATAGAAGAAGCTTATAAAAAGTATGATAAAAAAGTAGTAGTTTTAGTAGATGAGTATGATAAACCCATACTTGACAATATAGAAAATACCCAAGAAGCTAGAAACAGAAGAGAAGATTTAAAAAACTTTTACAGTGTTATAAAAAGTAGTGATGAATATATAA
>JAMOQV010000081.1 GCA_027068615.1 Helicobacteraceae bacterium
GATTTTGGCTCTTTTATATGGTATAAAACAGCATATAAAAGAGGTACATATATAAGGTTTAAAACAGTAGCCCATGCTATACCAAAACCTAGAGATATAGCCATGGGTTGAAGTATCATAGCTTGACCTGATGCAAAAAAGATTAATGATGATAGACCTAAAACTGTTGTCAATGATGTCAATATAACAGGTCTTAGTCTTGTTGAGGCTTTTGCCATCAACTCTTCTGTATCTTTTGCATCTTTTATAAAACTTACAACTATAAGACCATCATTTACAACAACACCAGCTAATCCAACTATACCTATCATACCTGGCATACTTAGATTTATACCCATCACTAAGTGTCCAAAATACACACCTAGTAAAACTAGTGGGATAGTACTTATAACTATAAGAGATTTTTTTATAGAGTCAAACAACCAAACAAGAGTGATAAAGATTAAAAATATAGCTATAACAGCTGATTGCATCATCTCTCTTTTGTTTTTATTGTTCTCTTTTTCTTCCCCTTTTATATCTATCTTAAAACCCTCTATTTTTAGCTTTTCAAAAGTTGACTCTAACTTTTTCATAGCTTCAGCTGATGTTATCACTTTTTTATCTAGTGATGCTACAACTGTTCTCATCCTTATACCATCTTCTTTTTTAAGTGCTACAAAACCTTGAGTAGTTATAAAATCACATATATCCTTTAAAGCAACAAACTGCTCACTTGATGGTACTTGAACCTCTATAGTGTTTATAGAGTTTATCTCTTTGTTTAATGAACTCTCAAACCTAATTCTAACCAAACCATTATCATTAAACATTTTAGAGTACTCACCTTTTAGGTAGTATGCTCTTAAAGCTTGAGATATCAACTCTTCATTAAATCCTAGTTGTTGCCCATACTCATTTACACGAAGTTTTAGCTCTTTTTCCCCTAAGTTTGCATCATCTGCTATATTGCTAATACCAGATATATCTCTTAGTGCTTTTTCTAACTCTTTTACACCTTTTATTATCTCATTTTCTTTTTTACCACTTAAACTTATCTCTATATCAGATGCTATAACACCTGCTCCTGGAACTTGAACTACAAGCTCTTCAAAAACTAAACCATCTTTATTTTTTAACTTTTCAAATGGCTTTACAGCCTCTTGCAACTCTTTTGCTATATCTTTAGCATCTTTTACCCTTGTTAAAACATCCTTATCATACTCAACAGATAAATAAGGACTTATATATTTGTCAAAAACATTTACAGGGGCTCTCTCTTTCAAATCTATAAATATATGAAAAAGATTATCTCCATTTTCAACATGTTTTTTTGCATCCATCTTAAAACCTATAACAGAAGTAA
>JAMOQV010000082.1 GCA_027068615.1 Helicobacteraceae bacterium
AGTTTTCACTTTGTTCAAGATTTAAGGCTGAAAAATCTTGAACAAGATTTGGAACTGAAACTGTATCTCCAGCTATTAGTGTTTGAAGTGTTTCAAAGTTTCCATTTAGTTTTTTGTTAGTATAGATTATATTTCTAAGTTTAGAGTAATCACTTCTTACATTTATATCTATCATCTCTTTTGGGAGTTTGTTATTTTTTTGATATTTGTTTATAAAGTAAAGTATCATATCTGTATTAAACACTTTTTGGTCTGTGTCTTCACTAAAGTTATAGTTGTTATACCACTCTTTTAATATCTCTTTATCAACATCAAGTTTATAGTACTTAAGTATATCATCTAATTCATCTTCATTAAACCCTATCATATCATTTAACTCTGCATCAAGAGATATATTGCTCCCTATGTTAAATCCACTTGTTACATCAAACATAGTCATAGGTGTTACACCTGTTATGAACATTCTTTTTAGAGGGGAATCATTTCCACTTGTAGCCGTTTTTAATACAGTAAAGAACTGTTTAAAAGATGCTGTTTTTTCACTTACTAGACCTAGATACTCTGTTTTTTCTCTTAGTAGGAGTTTATTTGCAAAGTTGTCGTACTCATCTATAAGTATCATTAGTTCTAACTTGTTATCATTAATATACTCAAAAATAGTTTTAAACATTGAAATAGGATTATTATTTTCCAATTTTAGTTTGAGTTTATACTTTTTAACAAAGCTATTTAATGTAAGTTGTAAATAGTATCTAAAATCATTTTCAACATCATTAACATCAATCCCACTAAAATCAAATCTCATAATAAGATATTTATTGGCAAGTTTAGTTATATGCTTACCTATATAAGTATCACCAAACAACATATTAAAATCATCTTGATAATGTTTATCGTAGTAAGCTTCAAGCATAGCTATAAAAAGAGACTTACCAAATCTTCTAGGTCTTAAGAAGATTAAAAACCTTTCATTTAGGTTTTCAAGTTTTTCTATAAACATAGTTTTATCTACATAGTAAAAGTTTTCCTCTTTTATGTTTTTATAGTCTGCTTGTCCGTAAGGTATCTTTTTCATAGTGTTTGCCTAAAGTAAATCAGTATCTTTAATTTTAAGTATTATATGGTTTTTTCTATCTTTAAAATAAGTAACATTTTTTGTAACTTTGTACTTTATATCTACGGTTTTATCTTTTATGTATTGCTCAAACCCTGCATCTGTTTTTTGCATACCTTTGGCATCATAAATCGGTTTTGCTAAAAGTATATTTTGAAGTATATCGCTAGGATACGATGCACTTAGATAGTCCCCATTGAAACCACTTTTACTCA
>JAMOQV010000083.1 GCA_027068615.1 Helicobacteraceae bacterium
AAAAGGTTTTTGTGAAGCTAACGATATAGATATGACTGTGCCATATTCGGAGTTAGAGGAGTATCAAAAAAAAGCTATACTTCATGGTAAACCAGATGAAGTAACTTTTCTTTGGAAAAAACACGAAGTAAAAAGGGTTTTTCCAGGGATAATTCGCATCGCTTACGATATGCTAAAAGATGAAAAAGAGTTAAACGACTATATGAGTGAAAAGGTTTGTAATATCTGTAATTCTCATAGACTAAAAAGGGAGTCTTTAGCTGTAAAAGTTGGAGGTTTAGGCATCGCTGATTTGTTAGATATGCCTATAACTAAAACTTATGAGTGGTTTAAAGATGAGGAAAATTTTAGTTACTTTGATAATCAAGCACAACTTATATCTGAGCCTATATTAAATGAGATAAGGGAGAGACTTTACTTTTTACACGATGTTGGTCTTGGTTATATCACACTTGGTAGAGATGCAAGAACCATAAGTGGTGGGGAAGCCCAAAGGATAAGGATAGCATCTCAAATCGGTTCAGGTCTTACTGGTGTTTTATATGTTTTAGATGAGCCTAGCATCGGACTACATGAGCGAGATACTTTAAAACTTATAAGAACACTTAGAAGTTTGCAAGAGAAAGGTAACAGTGTTATAGTAGTAGAACACGATAAAGAGACCATAGAAAATGCTGATTTTATAGTGGATATAGGGGAGGGTGCTGGTAAGTTTGGTGGTGAAGTTGTCTTTAGTGGAACTCTTGCTCAACTTAAAAAGTCTAAAACACTAACGGCTGATTATCTTTATGGTAGAAAAAAGATAGAGTATTTTTATAGACGGGAACAAGAAAAATTTATAGAGATAAAAAATGTAACTATTAATAATATAAAAGATTTAAGTGTAAAAATCCCACTAAATAACTTTGTATGTATAACGGGTGTAAGTGGAAGTGGTAAAAGTTCATTGATGCTACAAACTCTTTTACCATCTGCTAGAGAGTTACTAAACCATGCAAGAAAAGTAAATAAAGTTCAAGGTGTAACGATAAATGGACTTGAAAATGTAGATAAAGTTATATACCTAGACCAAAGCCCCATAGGTAGAACACCTAGAAGTAACCCAGCAACATATACTGGTGTAATGGATGAGATAAGAAACCTTTTTGCACAAACTAAAGAGAGCCAAATCAGAGGTTATACAGCTTCAAGATTTAGTTTTAATGTAAAAGGTGGTAGGTGTGAGAAGTGTCAAGGTGAGGGTGAAAACAAGATAGAGATGCACTTCTTACCAGATATAATGGTCAAGTGTGATAGCTGTCAAGGTCAAAGATACAACAACCAAACATTAGAGGTTTTTTACAAAGGTAAAACGATAGCTGATGTTTTAGCTATGAGTGTAGAAGAAGCCTTTGATTTTTTCAAAGCTATACCAAAGATACATTTGAAGATGAAAACATTGGTTGATGTTGGATTAGGCTACATAACTTTAGGTCAAAATGCAGTAACACTAAGTGGTGGGGAAGCCCAAAGGATAAAACTAAGTAAAGAGTTAAGTAGAAAAGATACAGGAAAAACACTTTATATCTTAGATGAACCAACAACAGGATTACATTTTGCAGATGTTGATAGACTTACAAAAGTACTACACCATTTTGTGGAACTTGGAAACAGTGTACTTATAATTGAGCATAATTTAGATATGATAAAAAATGCAGACTACATTATAGATATGGGACCAGAGGGTGGTTCTAGCGGTGGTTTGGTTATAGCCGAGGGTAGTCCTGAAGAGGTTGCAAAAGGGTATAAAGAGAGTGGTAGTTATACAGGAGAATATCTAGTTAAAGAGTTGGGTCTTAAACTTTAACTCTATCCTCTAAAGCTCTTGTTAATGAGAGTATATCTATATTTTCAAGACTAACTCCAGTTGGTACACCTTGAGCTATCCTTGTGAAGTTTAATTCATAAGGACTTAGTTTATCTTCTATATACATTATAACAGCATCATTGGCTATAGATGGAGTTAGGGCAAATATCACATCTTTGATACCAGTTTTTACGATATTTTCTAAGTATGAGATGCTTAACTCTTCTAAGGATTCTAAAACAAAGTATCTTCCATCAAAAAGACCATTTTCTTCTAGTAAAAGTATATCTTTTGGATTTTCAACTATACATAGTTGTTCTATATTTCTACTTTCATCACAACATATAAAGCATAATTCATCTTCACTCATACCACCACACAAACGGCATTTTTTTAAACTTCCTAGTGCATCTTCTATAGCATGAGATATTTTCATACCCATAAAACTGTCTTTCATAGTCATATGATAAGCCAATCTTGTAGCAGATTTTTTACCTATACTTGGTAGTTCACTAAGTGCATCTACTAAGCGGTTGAATTTTTCTAATGAGTTTTTTTTCATCTATATTTTTTCCTCTTTAGGTAGTAGTATCCAAAGTTTTAGTTTTGATTTTAATTTTCCAGCTTTTTGTAGCGCTTTATCTCCATATCCTAAAAATAGATCAGCTCTGATTGCACCCTTTATAGCTCCACCTGTATCTTGGGCTATAACTATTTTGTCAAACTTATTTTTGCCTATATTTGCATCGAGATATAACATAGCTCCCAATGGTATATATCTTCTGTCTATAGCTATTGAACGACTTGGTGTTAACTCTATCCCTAATGCTCCAGTTGCTGGTTTTTTACTTTGTGTAAAAAAAACTAATGATTTGTTATAGTTTAGCACTTCATCAACTCTTGATGGATGTTTTTTTAGCCACTTATAGATACTTTGCATAGATATATCTTTTTTATCTATAGCACCTATATCTATAAGGTATCTTCCTATTGCTCTGTATCTATGACCATTTTGGTTGTCGTAACTTACAAATATAGTTGAGTTATCATCTAGTATAACTCTACCAGAACCTTGTATCTCTAAAAAAAAGATATCTACTTTTGAGTTTGTATAGCAAATAACTTCTGAATCTATCTTATCTAATTCATCCCGTTTATAGTATGGTATAAGTTTATTACCAGATATCCTACCTCTTAACCTATAGTGTTTTAGTTTTGGGTATATAGAGCTTAAATCTACTGTTATTAAATCTTTAGGTGTTTTATATATGGGATATTTGAATTTATCTATTTTTTTCAATGAACCATAAAGTTGAGCTTCATAATAACCTGTTAAAAGACCTGTATCTTTAGCATTTTTTGTGGTTATTTGAAATGGGATAAAATTGTTTTCTAAAAATGATTTGGCATCTTTTGTTTTTAAAGCTTTTTGACAAATACTATTATATAGTTTCTTAGTTTTTTTTGTTTTACAGCTGTTTATAAATGAGTTTAATGCTTCTGTGTGATTTTCATTTTTCCAATTTGGTAGTTTTGAAAAATCTTGTTTTACTAAGTATGTTTTTGGCATCTTAGTTGATAAAATCTGTGGAGTTTTAGAACAACCTACAAAAAGGTATAGTGTTAAAAAAAATATTAGTAGTTTCATAAGTTGGATTATACTATATTAAACTAAAAACGATATAATCGCAAAAAAATAATTTTATGAGGTAGAACTATTTATGCAAGAATTAAGTTATTATGAAATTTTAGAAGTATCTCAAACAGCAGATAAAGCAACTATCAAAAAAGCTTATAGAAAAATGGCTAAAAAGTATCATCCAGATAAAAATCCTGATGATAAAGAGGCTGAGCATAAATTTAAGCTATGTAATGAAGCCTACCAATGTTTAAGTGATGATAAACAAAGAAGTATATATGACCGTTATGGTAAAGAGGGTCTTCAAGGTATGGGTGGAGGAGGTCGTTCTTCTGCTGGTTTTGATGACTTGAGTTCTATGTTTGAAGAGATGTTTTCTGGTTTTGGTGGTGGTTCTCGCCGTCGTCAAAATTCAGCAGATATGGAAAAATATCCATTAGATATGAATATAGAACTAACTATAAGTTTTCAAGATGCTGTATTTGGTATAGAAAAAGAGGTTGAATACAGATACAAAAAAGCTTGTGAGTCTTGTAAAGGTACTGGGGCAAAAGATGGTAAGCTATCTACTTGTTCTCAGTGTAAAGGGCAGGGTCAGGTTTTTATGAAGCAGGGCTTTATGACTTTTTCACAAACTTGTCCAGTTTGTAATGGTGCAGGTCAAGCTCCTAGTGAAAAGTGTAGTGATTGTAGAGGAACAGGTTATAAAGAGGTAAAAGAGACTATAACTATTAAAGTTCCTAAAGGTATTGACGATGGTAATCGTCTAAGAGTATCAGGAAAAGGTAATATTGGTAAAAGAGGAACTAGAGGTGATCTTTATGTAACTTTTGATGTTATAGCAGATAAACATTTCCAAAGAAATGGTAATGATGTATATATAATCATACCAGTATTTTTTACTCAAGCAGTTATGGGTGAGACTATAACCATACCGTCGTTGACTGGTGAGTTAGAATTGAAACTTGATGTTGGTACAAAAGATAAACAACACTTTACTTTTAGAGGTAAAGGTGTAGATGATGTTCATGGACATGGTAAGGGTGATTTGATAGCTCAAGTTGAACTTATATATCCTAAATCATTAAATTCAGAACAAACTGAACTTTTAGTAAAACTTCAAGAGTCATTTGGGATAGAATCAAAGCCTCATGAGGGTGTTTTAGATTCGGTTATAGATAAAATGAAGGGTTGGTTTAAATAATTATGAACAGAGAAAATCTCCAAAAACAGCTTTCTAGCCTATCTCTTTCTATGTTTAGAAAGGACTTTTTTGGGATTTATCATGGTTCCATATCTGCTAAAGTTGAATCAAACTGTTTTATTATAAATTCTAAAGAAGCTATATTTGATGATATAAAAAGCTCATCTTTAATAGAGTTATATTTTACAAAAGATTATAGATGGAATCAAGCTAGTATGGATGCTTCTATCCATCGTAGTATATATGAGCATATATCAGATGCAAAGTTTATCAGTTTTTCTATGCCACCATTTACGACAGCTTACTCTTTGGAACATAATATAATCTCTCCCAAAGATTATTTTGGATATAAAGAGATAGGTTCTATTGAGATTATAGATCCTAAGCATTTTGATGATTGGTATGATAGAGCTGAAAGTCTTATCACACACTATTTTCAAAGTAAAAAGACCAATATTATGGTTATTAGAGGTTATGGTGTTTACTCTTTCAATAGAGATTTACACGAGATGGCGAAAAAATTGGCTATTTTAGAAAAAAGTTGCAGATTGTTAATGCTTGATTATAAAAGTAATGATTTTAATTTTGATTTGTAATTGAACCCTCTGAATAATTATCAATATTTTCAGAGGGCTTTAAAAGAGTAAGATTGTGCAAGAGATTTTTAAAATCCTAGCCATAGCTAAGATGAGAAAATATCTTGTGCAAGATTGCTCTTTTAAAGCCCTCCCTTTGGGCGATAAGAGAAGATTACTACTACTTCGTTAGATATATTTGAAGCTACCAGTAGCTCCTGCATATATCTGCCTTGTATTAGCAACCTTCTCTTGTCGCTGAAAACATTGATAATTATTCAGAGGGTTCAATTATATAAAGGTTTATTAGATGGATAATAGTAGTTTTAATGTATTAGAAAATTATATAAAACATATAGAAGAAGCATTTATCATTTCAAAAACTGATAAAAAGGGTATTATAACTTATGCAAATGATAAGTTTTGTGAGATTAGTGGATATAAAAGGGAAGAGCTAATTGGACAACCTCACAATATAGTAAGACACCCAGATGTGCCATCTAAAGTTTTTAAAAAATTATGGGAAACTATAAAAAGCAAAAATATTTTTACAGGTGTTGTTAAAAATAGAAATAAATCAGGTGGAACATATGTAACAGAGATAAAAGTTTTTCCTATAGTTATAGAAGATGAGATAGTTGAGTATATATCTGTTAGAACAGATATAACAGCTTATGCAAAAGAGAAAGAGAAAGATATATCATTAGCTAAACAAAACTTTAAAACTGAAAGAATGAGATTTAAAGAGTTAGCCAATGTTGCTTATGTTGATAATCTTACAAAAGTTTTCAATAGACTAAAATTTGATGAATTAGTAGAAACTGAACTTTTAAGTGCTGAAAAATTTGACTCATCTTTAAGTATGGCTATTTTAGATATAGACCATTTTAAAAAGTTCAACGATACTTATGGGCATCTTATAGGTGATGAAGTGCTTTTTATGATAGCTCAATATGTGCAAAATACACTAAGAAATACTGATATTTTTGCAAGATGGGGTGGAGAAGAGTTTGTTATACTTTTTAGAAATACTGAGTTAGAAGATGCTAAAGATGTAGCAAATAAACTAAGAGAGGGTATTTCAAAGTTAAAACATAATGTTGCTGGTGAAGTTACAGCAAGTTTTGGTGTAACTCAGTATCAGAAGTTTGATACATTGAAAGATTTTATACAACGATGTGATAATGCTTTATATGAAGCAAAAGCAAACGGTAGAAATAGGGTAGAGATAAGTAAATGAATAAAAATATAGATAAAGTTTTAGAAATTTGGCACAATCATTTTAAAAATGAAGATAACCAATATATAGAGTTTGAACCATCCGATATTGAGTATTTTGTTGGATGTATGCTTTATAATCATTTTTCTTTTGAGTATGCATTAGATACTATGAAAAGTATGGATTTAAGTTATGACTTTTTAGAAAATTGTGGAGACCATGAATATAAAGAGGTTAAAAAACTTATAAACTCTATAGATATAAAAGATGAAGAGCAAAAGATAAATTTTTTACTTGATTTTATAAAAGAGGTTAGAAAAAAATATAAAGATGATGAACTTTATCTTTTAAATAGGCTTCAGTATCACATAGATTCTTTATATGAAAGATATAAAGACGGTATAAAAGCTCAAAAAGTTGTATTTGAACCAGTAGCAAGAAATAAAAACCCTTTATTATGAAAAAGTATCTTATAACATCAAGAGAATTTTATACAGATACTCCTGCTGTTTTTCGTAGTATTTTACATCAACAGCTACAAGAGTACCTTCCAGAATATGCATTATATAGAGATAAATCAAACCCAAACTATGATATACAGGCCTCGCACTTTGTAGAGTGTTGTAAAGGGTTTGAAGATATAAAAAGTTTTATACATCAAGATATAGACTTAGCTAAGGAGTTGGATGCTACAGGTGTTCATCTAACATCAACTCAAATAGATTTGGTAAAAGTTGCAAAATCAAAAAATTTAGAAGTTATTGTAAGTACACATAATAAAGATGAAGTATTAAAGGCTAAAAGCTTAGGAGCAGATGCTGTTACTTATAGTCCTATATTTGAAACACCAAACAAGGGTAAACCAAAGGGTATTGAAAATTTAAAAGATATCATTTTAGAATGTAAAGATATAGATATATTTGCTCTTGGTGGCGTTGTAACCAAAGAGCAAATACAGATGCTAGAAGATACAGGTGTTTATGGTTTTGCATCTATTCGTTACTTTTATAACTCTCTTTAACTAAAGGTTTTACATAAAGATGAGACTCTTCACTCTCTTTTTGATGTAAAAAATCTCCAAAGAGTATAAGTGCTATCCCTCTTATATGTGATACTTTTTCATGTATATTTGTTATAGTACCTTTGTAGATTTTTTCATCTTCCCAAGTAGCTTTTTCAACTACCCAACACGGAGTATCTTCACTATAACCCATATCTAAAGCTTCTTTTTTAAGTTTTTTAAGAAGTAGTATAGAAAGGTAAAATACCAAAGATGAGTTTTTAAGAGCTAAAATATTTTTTAAACTCTCAGGATTAGGAGTTTTTCCCTCAACACGAGTTAAAACAAGTGTTTGTGAAACCCCTGGTATAGTATACTCTATACCCAAACTAGCAGATGCCCCAAATGCAGCACTAACACCAGGGATAACTTTATATTCAATATTTTGAGTGTGTAAAAACTCTATCTGTTTTGCTATGGTTGAGTAGATAGATGGATCTCCCGTATGAACACGGGCAACAATTTTATCTTTGTACCTCTCTAAAAAAGCAAAGATTTCAGGATACTTCATACCTTGACTATCTTCTATGATGGCATCATCTCTGCACCAACTAAGAACCTCTTTAGGAACTAAAGACCCTGTATATAAAACTGCATCAGCCTTTTGTAAAATTCTCATCCCTTTTACTGTTATAAGTTCAGCATCTCCACATCCAGCACCTATGAAATATATCATTTTT
>JAMOQV010000084.1 GCA_027068615.1 Helicobacteraceae bacterium
GTAAAGATAGAAGTATATCTAGGTGGTGAAGATAAGATAGTAGATGCAGACGAAGCAAAAAAGTTTTTTATAGAAGTTTCAACTATTACATACATAAAAAATGCAAACCATTTTTTAGAGATAAAATTAGAGTTATAAATCTAATTATGGTATAATATTTTAAACTTACAACTCCAATATGGGATATAAGATGCTTAATGAGATACGACAATACCAAAGAAAACTCTTTGAAAAAAACAATTTTACTTATAAAAGATATTTTCACAACACTATCAACCTTGATAAGAAACTTATAGGCATCATAGGGGCAAGAGGTGTAGGGAAAACAACTTTTTTACTTCAATATCTAAAAGAGTTAGATATACCTTTTAGTAAAAAGCTATATATCAGTGCAGATATTATCACTATACCATCACTTTTTGAAGTAGCTCTTGCTTTTTCTAAAGAAGAGGGAGAAGTTTTAATCATAGATGAGATACACAAATATAAAAACTTTGAGATAGAGTTAAAAAAGATATATGATATTTTAGATTTAAAAGTTATATTTAGTGGAAGTAGTGCATTAGAAATTGACAATGCAAAAGCAGACTTAAGTAGAAGAGCTATAGTGCATAATGTTTATGGTTTGTCTTTTAGAGAGTTTATAGAATTAGAAAAAAATATAATCTTACCATCATTTGCACTTGATGATATTTTAAAAAATCATATAGATATAGCTTATGAATTGCTCAATAAATTTAACTTAACTTTATTGTTTAGAGAATATATAAAAAGTGGTTATTATCCATTTTATTTTGAAGATAAAGAGGATTATCTTATAAAACTAAATGAAACAATAAATACAGTTATAGAAGTAGATATACCCTCAATTTTCCCTATAGAGTATGATAGTATTCAAAATCTTAAAAAACTTGTAAGGCTTATATGCCTATCATACCCATATACTCCAAATATAAAAGAACTACTTGTAAAAATGGATATGAAAGATAACTATAAAGGGCTATATAGATTTATAGAGTACTTAAATCGTGCAAAGATATTTAACACTTTAAAATCAACTACAAAAGGGGATAATATCTTCACAAAACCAGATAAAATATACTTAAACAATACAAATCTTCATTATGCTTATTGTCAAAATAGTAACATAGGAACAATTAGAGAAGTATTTATAACAAGTATGTTACAAAAAAACCATACTATAACCATTGCAAAAAAAGGTGATTTTTTAGTAGATAACAAGTACATCTTTGAAGTAGGTGGTAAAAATAAAAGTTTTAAACAGATTAAAGATTTAGAAAATAGCTATGTTCTAGCAGATGACATAGAAATAGGAAGTGGCAATAAGATACCTCTTTGGTTATTTGGGTTTTTGTATTAACCTCTTAAGTAAGATTATAGTAAAATTAAATTAATTAAAGGAATTTTATGGCAAAAACAGTAACAGTTATAGATACATTTGGATTTTTTTTCCGTGCATTTTATGCACTTCCACAACATCTTAAAAACAAAGATGGTTTTCCAACAGGGCTTTTAACGGGTTTTACAAACTTTATATCATCTTTGGAAAAAAACCACGATAGCGATTATATAATCTTTGCAATAGACAGCAAAGGCGATACTTTTAGAAATGAGATAGACCCAAACTACAAAGCACACCGTAAAGCTCCACCAGAAGAGCTTACGATGCAACTTCCAATCGCCATAGAGTGGATAGATAAGATGGGCTATAAAACTCTTGGTCAAAGTGGTTTTGAAGCTGATGATATGATAGCATCAGTTGTAAAACAAGCTAAGAAAAAAGGTTACAATGTTCGTGTAGTTTCACACGATAAAGACCTTTACCAACTTATAGATGATGGCAAAGTTGTAGTAGTTGATGCTGTTAAAAACAAAGTGATGGATGAAGAAGCTTGTATAGAGAAGTATGGAGTTAGCCCTAAGCAGTTTATAGACTATCAGTCGATTTTAGGAGATAGTGCCGACAATGTCCCTGGGGTAAAAGGCATCGGTAAAGTTGGAGCTGAAAAACTTTTAAAAGAGTATGGCTCACTTGATAATATCTATGAAAATCTAGCAACCATAAAAGGTGCAAATCAAAAAAAACTTATAGCTTCAAAAGATGATGCTTATATGTCAAAACAACTTGTAACTTTAAGAGATGATGTTTTTGATGAGTTTGATTTTGAAGAGTATAAGATGGATGTTAAAAACCCATTTTTAAATATCTATGATGAACTTGTAAAGTATGAACAAAATGCAATCATAAGATACCTAAAAGCTAAAAACCTAGTAGGGGAAAAAGAAGAAGCCAAACTTTCAGATATGAAAAAAGAGGATGAAAAAACTCAACTAAAGTTTAAAGATACACTTATAATAGATGCTAAGGTTTTAGATATAGTTTTAGATTCTATCCCACCACAAAGTGTTGTAGCTTTTGATACTGAGACAACAGGGCTTGAGTACGACAAAGACAAGCTTGTTGGTTTTAGTTTTTGTTTTGATGAAAAAGAGGCTTTTTATGTTCCGTTTGCTCACTTTTACTTAGGGGTAGAAAAGCAGATAAGTGAAGATGAAGCAAAAAGTGCTATAAGAAAAATCTTTACACATAAAGTGGTTGGTCATAACATAAAGTTTGATTTGCATTTTATAACAAGATTTTTAGATGATGATACACTTTGTGCTTATCAAGATAGTATGATTTTAGCTTGGCTTATAAACCCTGAGAGTGCTTTAGGGCTAGATAAACTTGCATTTGCACTATTTAATCACACTATGGTAGCTTTTAAAAATACAGTAAAAAAAGGGGAGACTTTTGCATCGGTTGAGTTGTCTCAAGCTTGTAAATATGCTTCAGAAGATGCATTTATAACTTTTAAACTTTATAATCTTTTTTTAGAGAAGTTAAAACTTCAAGATGCACTTCACCTTATAGATGAAGCTAAAAATATAGAGATGCCCTTTATGCAAACACTTATGCAGATGGAAAAAGATGGGATAAAACTAGATGCTTCATCACTAGAAGAGTTCAAAATCGAAGTAAAACAAACTCTTGATGACTTGACTAAAAACATACATACTTTAGCTGGAAGTGAGTTTAACATAAACTCAACAAAACAGTTAGGTGTAGTGCTTTTTGAGGATTTAGGCTTACCAGTTGGCAAAAAAACAAAAACGGGCTACTCTACCGATGAAGCAGTTTTAAACTCACTTGTAGATGAGCATAAAATCATCCCAGAACTTTTAAAATATCGTGAGATTTATAAACTTTACTCAACCTATGTTGAGCCACTTTTAAAACTAAGCTATGAGGATGAAAACTCTCGCATCCATACATCGTTCATCCAAACAGGAACATCAACAGGAAGGCTTAGTTCTAAAAACCCTAACTTGCAAAACATACCAGCAAGAAGTGAGTTAGGTCTTAAGATAAGAAAAGCATTTGTAGCATCTGAGGGTAAAAAACTTATAGGTATAGACTACTCTCAAATCGAGCTTAGACTACTTGCTCATTTCTCTCAAGATAAAGTTTTAATAGATGCTTTTAAAAATGACAAAGATATACACAGACAAACAGCAGTAGCACTTTTTGGCGAAGAGGAAGCAGATGCGAAAAGGGGAGTTGCAAAAACTGTAAACTTTGGACTTTTATATGGTATGGGGCAGAAAAAACTCTCTGTTACACTTGGCATCACTACCAAAGAAGCAAAAGATATTATAGAGAAGTATTTTGAGTCATTTCCAACTGTTAGAAGATTTTTCCGCTCAATCGTGGACTTATCAAAAGAGCAGGGTTATGTTGAGACTTTACTAAAAAGAAGAAGATACTTTGACTATGAAAATGCAAAATCTATGTTTAAATCAGCTTTTGAGAGAGAGTCTGTAAATACTGTTTTTCAAGGAAGTGCATCTGATTTGATAAAACTCTCTATGATAGAGATAAACAAAGTTATAAAAGATGAAAATTTAGATGCTAAAATGCTTTTACAAATCCACGATGAGTTAATCTTTGAAGTGGATGAAAATGAAGCAGAAACTCTAGGTAAAAAGTTTCAAGCTATTATGGAAAACATAATGGAATTAAATGTACCATTAAAAGCTAGTTTAAATATTGGTCATAATTGGAGTGAGTTAAAATAAAATTATATAAATTTTAACTTTGTTTTAGATATAATAGTAAAAATTATTAACTTAGGACTTATTTTATATGAGAAGTCATTATTGTACAGAATTAACTGAAGAAAATGTAGGGCAAGAAGTTGTTTTAGCTGGTTGGGCTAATAGTTACCGTGACCATGGTGGGATAATCTTTATAGATTTAAGAGATAAATCAGGACTTATTCAACTTACTTGTGATCCAGAAGATAGTAAAGAAGCTCATAAAGTAGCTGATAAAGTTCGTGATGAGTTTGTACTTATCGCTAAAGGTAAAGTTCGCCATCGTGGTGAGGGTCTTGTTAATCCTCGCCTTAAAACTGGTGCTATTGAAATAGTAGTAGATGAGCTTATCATAGAGAACAAATCAGCTCCAACACCATTTGTTATAGGTGATAAAAGTGTTGGTGAAGAGACAACTCTAAAATATCGTTACTTAGAGTTAAGAGACCCAGATATGTATGAGTCTTTTCGTCTTCGTTCAAAAGCAGCCATAGCTGCTAGAAATATTCTTGATGCAAATGGTTTCTTAGAAGTTGAAACTCCGATTTTAACTAAGTCAACTCCAGAGGGTGCAAGGGATTATCTTGTTCCATCTCGTGTTCACGATGGTGAGTTTTATGCACTTCCACAATCTCCACAACTTTTTAAACAACTTCTTATGGTTGGCGGATTTGATAGATATTTCCAAATCGCAAAATGTTTCCGTGATGAAGATTTAAGAGCAGACAGACAACCAGAGTTTACTCAGATAGATGTTGAGATGAGTTTTTGTAATCAAGAGGATGTTATAAAAGTAGCAGAAGATTTACTAAAAGCTATGTTTAGTGCTTGTGGCATCGAAGTTAGCATACCATTTAACCGTATAACTTATAACAAAGCAATGGAACTTTATGGTTCAGATAAACCAGATATGAGATATGGTCTTGAGATGGTTGATGTTATAGATATATTTGAGAGATGCGATAATGAAATCTTTACAAATATAGCTAAACAACCTACTAAAAACCGTATAAAAGCACTAAGAGTTCCAGGGGCTGATTTAGTTTTTTCTAAAAGAGAGATGAAAGGTTTTGAGACTTTTGTAAGAAAGTTTGGTGCTCATGGTTTAGGTTACTTCCAGATGAAAGAAGATGGTCTAAAAGGTCCACTTACTAAGTTCTTTAGTGAAGAAGATATAGCACTTATCATCGAGAGAACTAAGCTTGAAGTTGGTGATGTTGTTTTCTTTGGAGCAGGGGATAAAAAGACTGTATGGGATTATATGGGAAGATTTAGAAACTTTATCGCAGAACATGAAAAGATGAATCTAGTTGATTCTGATAAATACGAGTTTGTATGGGTTGTTGATTTCCCTATGTTTGAGGTTGAAGATGGTCGTGTTAAAGCACTTCACCATCCATTTACTATGCCAAAAGATACTGATAAAGAGGATGTTGAAGAGATAGAATCTATCGCTTATGATATAGTTCTAAATGGTACTGAACTAGGTGGTGGGTCTATCCGTATCCATAAAGAGGAAGTTCAAGAGGAGGTATTTAAACTTCTAGGTATCGATGAGGAAGAAGCACAAGAGAAATTTGGTTTCTTACTAGATGCTCTTAAGTTTGGTGCTCCTCCACATGGTGGTTTTGCTTTAGGATTTGACAGACTTATGATGCTTATCTCTAAAACTGCAAGTATTCGTGATGTTATAGCATTCCCTAAAACTCAAAAAGCATCTTGTGTACTTACTCAAGCACCAAGTGCAGTTGATAATACACAACTAAGAGACTTACATATCCGTCTTAGAGAGAGTGCAAAATAGTTATGAAAAAGTTATTTCTTATTATCGGAGCTCCTGGCTCTGGTAAGACTACAGATGCCGAACTTATAGCTGAGAAAAATGATGATATAACTCACTATTCAACTGGTGATATGCTTCGTGCAGAGGTATCAAGTGGTAGTGATATAGGTAAAGAGATAGATAGTTTTATATCAAAAGGGCTTATCGTTCCCATAGAGATAGCTATAAAAACTATAACAAATGCTATAAAATCTGCTCCAACAGATATAATCATACTAGATGGTTACCCTAGAAGTTTAGAGCAGATGAATACTCTTGAAGAGTTCTTATCAAATGATAACAGCATCAAACTAGAAAAAGTTATAGAAGTTGAAGTAAGTGAAGATACAGCAAGGGATAGAGTTCTTGGTCGTTCTCGTGGTGAAGATGATAATGTTGAAGTTTTTAACAATCGTATGAAAGTTTATCTTGAGCCACTAACAGAGATACAAGATTTTTATAAATCAAAAGATATGTTAAAAGTTATCTCGGGTGAGGGGACTATACAAGAGATAGTTGATGAGATGGAAACTTTTATAAAGTCTATGATATAATCTTTAAAAAAGGTAGAAAAAATGTGCTTATTTTGTAAAATAGTAAATAAAGAGATACCATCAAATATCATCTTAGAAAATGATGATTTTATAGCATTTCACGATATAAATCCAAAAGCTCCAGTTCATATACTAGCAATTCCAAAAGTTCATGTAGATAGTTTCAATGAACTTTCAGGTGAACTTATGGGTAAGATGACATCTTTTATACAAGATGTTGCAAAAGAGTGTAAGATAGAAAAAAGTGGATATAGAGTGATTACAAATATAGGTGAAAATGGTGGTCAAGAGGTAAAACACTTGCATTTTCATATACTTGGTGGTGCAAAACTTAAGTGGGAACATTTTAGTGATGCTGATACACAAGGACATTTTTAATAGTTTTTTTTACTATTAATAGATTATATGTCATATCAAAACCTTATATTTCTTCAAAATTTATACAGACTAAAATCTGTTGGTTTTAAGTATGTGGATATGTTTTCTATAAATGAAACAAATCTACATATGATGCCAACAAGTATGCAAAAATTACGAGATGACATATCCTCTTGCCATCTATGTGATTTAAGTAAATCAAGAACACAAAGTATGGTAGGAATAGGGAATGAAAATGCTGATGTTATGATAGTAGATTTTGTTGTATCTCAATTAGAAGATGAGCAAAATAGCTATTATACTGCAAGAAGTGGTGAAATATTAAAAAAAATATGTCAAAATGTTTTAGGTTTAGATATAAATGATGTATATTTTACGCATATTGTAAAATGTAAACCATTAGGTTCAAATACTCCATCTTTTTCAGAGTGTAATTCTTGTAAGGGGTATTTGTTGGCACAAATAGACTTGATAAAACCTAAGGTTATAATAACCTTAGGAAGAGAAGCTTATGAAAATCTAACTGGCGAGTTAGATAGTTTTGAAAATATTAGGGGTGTAGTTTGTGATTTTAAAAGTTATAAGTTAGTACCTATATACCATCCTAATTATTTACTTAGAAATCCAGAACTAAAAAAAATAACATTAAATGATCTAAATACAATAAAGAGATATATATGAAAAAAATACTTTTATCATTATTAGTTTTACCTTCACTTACTTTTTCGCAAAGTTATCTAATATCAAATATTCAGTTACCAAAAGTTTATATACAAGATCTTGATCCTTATCCTTGTGATGATAAATGTTTGGAAAATTATTTAGATAAAGATATGATTTTTTCTTTTTTATCTCATGCTGATAAAAAACTTAAAAATACAAAGCTTGATGATGTTCGTATGATGAATGTTTCTATATTAAATCTTGGAGCAAATTTATTTAATGCTAAAATAAAAATAGCTTTACTTTTACCATATAACAAAATAGGTAAGTATGCTGCTTCAACAACTAATGCTGTTATGGCATATCTTATAACTAAAAATAATTCTTTTAAACTTAAAAGTTATAAAATCAAAGATGAGACTTTAGAAGAGATAGATAAAGCTATAAAAAATATAAAAGCAGACGGTTTCTCCTATGTTATTGCTCCATTTACACAAAAAGGTGCTTACAACACAGCTCTCATAAATCCAAATATAAATATTTACTTCCCAACTATAAATAAAAGAGATATAAATACAACTTCTGAAAATTTATATTT
>JAMOQV010000085.1 GCA_027068615.1 Helicobacteraceae bacterium
CCATCTTCGAACTCTACCATCTCTCCAGCCATAACATTGCTTAGTCCGTAAACTTGAGCAACACCATCAGCATAAGAAACGATTTTACCAGTTTCATTAATATCAACACTTAACTCAAAGTTATCGATACGCTCTTTAATTATTGAGCTGATTTCATCAGCTTGAATTTTTGCTACCACTATTGTTCTCCTCTCTTAAATTGCTTTTATAATATGTTCTATCATTTGTGTGTTAATTCTCGATTTTGAGAAATCTATCTCAATCCCAAGATCATCAACTTCAACTTTGATACCATTAAAATCTGTTTTAATAAAATCTAATACAATAGTAGAATTAAATTTTTTACTTAAACCATCACTTAAATCTCTAATAACTTTTTTACTTACATCAGTGTCACTATAAATAACACCTTTATAATTTTTAGTTGAATGAGCCAAGTCTTTTCTAAACTCTTCTGCCAAAGCAGGAATTACAGAAATTCTTTTCTTCTCAACTAATAATTTGATTAAGTTATTGACAGCTTCTGATTTAACAGACTTAACTGAGTCTAATAATATACTAGATTTATCATTTAAAGATACATTCGGGTTGTTCATAATATTTACAAACTTATCATCTTTAAAAGATTCTGCTAAAACAGAAAAAACTTCAGCTACACCATCTAGTTTAGTTGCATCTGAACTGTTTTTAATAGCTTTAATATATTTTTTAGCGATTAATTCTTCCATTATGCAACCTTTCTTAAGATAACATTAGCCATAGCTTCTTTATCAAAACTATCACTACTCTGACTTAAAGTCTTAGTAAGGATATCTTCAACAACTTGGCGAACCATTTTTCTTTGTTCAAACTCTTTAATTGCTTCATCTTGTTTAACAAGATTTTCTAATTCAACATCACATTGAGCCATAATAGAGTCATTAATAAGTTTGTTCTCTTTTTTAGAACTTATTGCTAGTTCCTCTGCAAATTTTTCTGCTTCAGATATCTTAGCAAGTGCTTCTTTTTTAAGTGAAACAGATTCGTTTAACTTTTTTTGAACACTTTCTAATTCGTCAGCAATACCCTGACTTCTTGCAGCAAAAAAGTTTTTTGCAGGTTCAGCAACTAGATACCAAACTAGACCAGCAAACAACAAAAAGTTTACTGTTCTTTGAACAATATCAGTTCCACCCTCATGACCAGATGCTAATGCATAAGTTGACATCATCAGTGTTAATACTAAAATTCTACTCACATCACATCCTTTATATTTTACTAAATTTAGCTTTAACAGCTTCTTCAAACGATGGTATTTGAGAGTTTAATTCAGCAA
>JAMOQV010000086.1 GCA_027068615.1 Helicobacteraceae bacterium
TAATTGGTTGGGAAGTTTAAATATAAACACCCCAATCCTCTAAAAACTAAATTTTAAAAGTTGAGTAATAGAGTCGTCTAAATCCCACCTATTGTTGATTAACTGTTCTTGAATTGATTTTACACCATTTAGGTGTAAAATATTTAGAATTATGCTCCTAATAATTGTCATTAAAAATGGATTTAGATGAGCATTATGGTCATCTTCTAAAAGTGCATTATCTTTATATTGGTGCATTGTTTCAACTTTCCAATGATGTAAAATTTTATCATGAAAAAATTCTGCACTTTCTTTAAAATTTGCAATACAGAATTGAACTCTAGTACTGTTTGTTACTTCTCCAGTTTTATGACTTGTGTGTTCTATTTTTTTGATAGTTTTTATAATTGAACGAACATGTGTAATTCCATTATGATAAAAAGTAGATGGTTGATATACAAAGACTTCTCTTTCTATCCATTCATTTGATTGTTGAATTGGTTTTGCTATATATGTACTTGCTGATTTTAGTTCTCTTGATATTTCATCTATCTTATCAAGTAGTGTTTTTTGATTGTCTTTGACTTTAGCAATATATTTTGAACCACTTTTTTCAATAGCATCAAGAGTTTTTTTGGGTATTCATTGCATCAAATGTAAAGATGAATTCATCCCCTAATTCACCTATCATAGCCTGTAAAGCAGGTATTTCATTAGACTTCTCTGCAATTTTCTGATGAGCAATTACTACACCTATTTCAGAAAGTACCGCTCCGACAACTTCTATAGACCTTTGGTCTTTATATCTACTACCATTCATTACTTTACCATCTACACTTAAGTGTTTACCAGTTGTATCAACATGAGTTTTAATCCATTTTCTAAAAATAACTTCTACTTCTTGAGAATCAACTTTTGCAAGTATCTCTGATACTGCACTTTTTTTAGGTGTAAGAATAAACTCTACACCTAATAGTTTTTTGACTTGTTCTTTTTGAATATGTTTATCTATCCAAATTGCAATTTGCTTATAGTCTGTTGCTCCCATTAGTCCAGCTAATACTGAAAGATATAAAATATGTTCTAGTTTATGTCGTTTTCCTTGAGCTTTACGGTAATCTTTAACCTCTGCAAATAGCTTTAAAAGTTGATTAGATTCTGCTTTCTCTCTATACCCTTTTATTGAACGCTTTTTCGCTAATGTTTCTCTCGATTTTCTTGCCATTTTTAATTGCCTAGTTTTTTTAGAAACTATAGCAATTATCGTTCTCCTTTTGTCTTTGGCTTTTTATAGGATTGGGGTGTGTTGTTTAGGGTAAATCGTATCTA
>JAMOQV010000087.1 GCA_027068615.1 Helicobacteraceae bacterium
CTGCTGGTGGATTTTTAAGAAGCTCTTTTACTTTATCTATGATTTTAAACTTTTGCTCTTCTGTTGTTTCAACTTTTATCTCCTCAGTTGAGAAAACTTTTGGTAACTTTTCAAGTTCAGCATCTAAGTCTATTCCATCATGGATAAGCTCTAACATTCTTAAAGTTCCATAAATCGCATCATCATAACCAAAGTAACGATTTTTGAAAAATACATGACCACTAACTTCACAAGCCAAATCAGCATTTGTCTCTTTCATCTTTACTTTTAAGTTGGAATGACCCGTTTTATACATAATAGCATTGCATCCTCTTTTTGTAAGCTCATCATACATAACTTGAGAACATTTAACCTCACCTATAACAGTTGGCTTATCCATCTTCATAGAGTATAAAAGAGCCATCATATCCCCTTTTATATTGTTCTTATGAGTAAGAACTGCTATACGGTCTGCATCTCCATCATAAGCAAAAGCTATATCACCCTCTTTTTCTAACAGTTTTTTAACATCTTCTAGGTTATGTTCAACTGATGGATCTGGATGGTGGTTTGGAAAAGTTCCATCAGGATCAACATAAAGCCCTTTAGTTTTTAACTCAAGTCTTGAAAAAATATCTTCTGTAACTACACCAGCAACACCATTTCCACAATCATAAACTATCTTAGTATCCATCCCTTTTAAGTGTTGAAATTCATTAACTAAAAAGTCTATATATCTCTCTTTTGCATCTATGCTTGTTACATCCCTATCAACTTTTGCAGGAAACTCCATAGCATCACATTCACGACCAAGAGCATAGATATCTTCACCAAAAAACGGTGCTTTATCTACTGTAATCTTAAAGCCATTATACTCACTAGGGTTATGAGAACCAGTTATCATAACAGATGCCGATGGAGTGATACCATCCCACTCTTGATAGTTTGTAAAGTAATTTGTAGGTGTTGGAACAAGCCCCATCCCTAAAACTTTTTTACCACCAGCATTAAGTCCAGCTACAAGGTACTCAAAAAGTACAGGAGAGTGACTTCTAGCATCATAACCAACTGCCACATAATCCCCATCTATCTTAGAAGCAAGTGCATAACCTATCTTAGTTACACTATCTTCATTTAACTCTTTTTCAAAAATCCCTCTTATATCGTACTCTCTGTAAATACTCATATTATCCCTTTTTTTATGTTATTTTACAGTAATATTATTAATTTGGTATAAGTGGATATTAAATTTATTTTATAAAATCTTTAAAACTTTTTTTACAAAATGGACATACTTCAAAATGTTTTGATTGAATTATTTTATCTG
>JAMOQV010000088.1 GCA_027068615.1 Helicobacteraceae bacterium
TATGTTTTTATGTCCTACTATTTGAGCTATGTCTAAGATAGATATTTTGTTACTTCTTAGTGCTTGTGTTATGAAAGTATGTCTTGTATTGTAAAAAACTCTCTTACTTATGTGTGATGTTTCTAGTAGCTTGTACCAATGTGGTAAAAGTTTTTCTGCATCATAAAAGTTGTTGTTAGTTAGAGGGTTATAAAATACATATAAACTCATATTTTTCTTACACAATTCAAACTGATGTTTTAAGTATGGTTCTAAGACTTCAAGCATAGGTACTAACCTTATACTAGATTTTGTTTTTGGTTTATCTATAACACCTTTTTTAATCCGTTTTGAAACATTTATAGTTTTGTTTTCAAAATCTATATCGTTCCATGTAAGGGCTATAATCTCACCTTGTCGCATACCTGTATAAAATGCAAGTGCTACCATATTTTTAAACCAATCATCTGCATTTGTTAAGAGTGTGTTTATCTCATCTTTTGTAAATGGTTTCATCTCTCTTGTATATTTATGTTTTGGTAGTTTGATATTTAAAGCAGGATTTGTTAAAATATGCTCATAATCAATCGCAATATCAAGTATAGCTACTAAAACATTTAGTATAGTTCTTACTCTATGTGTTGATAGTGTAAGAGATAGTTCATCTGCAAACTTTTTAACATCTGCCCTTTTTATATCTTTTATGGGTATATCTTTAAAAGTTGGCATCAGTCTGTTGTCTACTATACCAAATGATGATCTATAAGTTTTTAGATTTTCTTTACTGATTTTATATTTTGTTGCATAAAATTTAAAATCTTGTTCAACTTCTTTACTTTTACCAAACTCACCATTTAAGATTTTAACTTGAAGTTTTGGAAAAACCTCTTTTCTTACTAGGGTGCGATTTTTTGGTGTGTCATCTAGTTTGGTGCTTCTTTGGTACTTTTTACCATCTGCGACAAACTGTACATAAAGTTTACCTTTTCTGTTAAAGAACGAAATCATACTTTTTTGCTCCTTTTTTGAAGCCAGTCGATTTATAGGGTGCATAGTATAACCTTTTTAGGCACATAGAGAGTTTAAAACTTCATTTGCTATTGTTGAAGTTGTGTCTGGGTTTTCTACCCATTGTGTCATAGCTTGTACATTCCAGCGACAGTCATTGAAGCCGTTAGGGTAGTGGTAGTGAATACCCTCTTGAAATATACTACCCTTATGTTGGTTCAACCATTTTACATTTATATCTAAAAGTTTTGATAGTTTTGATGTTGATAGGTACTTTTGCATCTTGTGTCCTTTTCTGAATTTAATTTAAAAGAGGTG
>JAMOQV010000089.1 GCA_027068615.1 Helicobacteraceae bacterium
AAAAAAGCGTTACCAGAACCTATAAGTGCTACTTGTTTATCCATTTTTATTCCTTTGTAAATTTATTGCATAATATGCCTGTCCTAGTGAGATAGAACCATCATTTAATGCAGTTTTTTGTTGTATAAAGTATTTTATATTTTCATTTTTAAAAAGTTGTATAACCTTTTTCAATAGAGTAAGATTTTGAAAAACTCCACCACAAAGTATAACTGGTAACTCTTTGTTTTGTTTAGAAATTTTAACTATCATATCTGCTATTGTATTTATAAACTTTGATGCGATTATAGTTTTATCTGTTTCTTTTAATATCTCACAAATCATCTCATCAAAACTAATCACTCCATCTTTTCCTATGGAAAAAGTATAAACCTCATCTAAAACACAACATTTTGCATAAGATTCTAAAACTAAACCACTCTCACCCTCATAGTTTATATAACTATCTTCACCCATAAAAGCATAAATAGCATCAAACATACGACCAAGAGAAGTTGTCTTAGGTGAGTTTAATCCTTTTGTATGCATCATATAAAAAGTTTCTATCTCTTTTTTTGAAAACTTTTCAACAACAACATTTTTCATAGATAAAATCTCATCTTTTGAATATATATCAAAAAGTAAAGAGAGTGCAACACGATAAGGCTCTTTTATAGCTTTTTCGCCACCTAAAAGTGAAAATTCTTTTAGATGATAAACCCTTTCATAACTATCTACTGAGGTTAAAAGAACTTCACAACCCCATAAAACTCCATCATCCCCATACCCTGTTCCATCAAAACAAAAAGATAAAACTTTTTCAAAAAGGTTATACTCAGCCATAACACTTAAACTATGTGCATAGTGATGTTGTAACTCTATTAACTCAACCGTATTATGCTTCTTTTTATACTCTTTTGCCCATAATGTTGATTCATAATTTGGATGTTTATCACATACCACTATATCTGGTACAAAGTTATAAAAGTTCATAAAATCATCTATCACTTTAACAAAATACTCAACACTACTTATAGAGTTTAAATCCCCTATATATGGAGATATTACGACAGTATTATCAAAAGCTAAAGTTATTGTACTTTTTTGATTTGCACCAAGTGCCAATATCTTTTTTGTTGAATTTATATAAAAACTCATAGGGGTATATCCACGGGCAACACGATAAAAAACTTCCCTATCATCAACAACACCAACAACACTGTCATCACAGATATGTACTATATCTCTATCATAAGTTAGTATAGCATCTACAAAAGGTAATTTTTGCAAAATCTCTTTTTCATCTTTTATAATTGGTTCTGAACTTTGATTTGCACTTGTTGCTATTATGGGGGATTTTAATCTTTCTAAGAGTAGTATGTGTATAGGTGTATATGGTAAAAAAACACCTAATTTCTCTATATTTGGAGCAACTAAAAAGGATATACTTTGTGTCTGTTTTTTATCTGCTAAAACTATAGGTCTCTCTAAAGACAACAACAAGGAACTCTCTTTATCTGTTATATCTACTACTTTTTTTATAGCGGTTAAACTATCAAACATAACTGCAAATGGTTTTGTTGCTCTTTGTTTAGCATCCCTTAGTTTTTTTATAGCTACATCATTTGTAGCATCACAAACTAAATGAAAACCACCAACTCCCTTTATAGCTACACAAGCACCCTCTTTTATCTTTAAGACTATCTTATCTATAACATTATCATACTCTTTTGTTGCATCCTTATATAACACACTTAGTTTTGGACCACAATCAAAACAGCTTATAGGTTGAGCATGATATCTTCTGTCATTTGGATTTGTATATTCATCATAGCATCTTTTACACATCGTAAAATCTTTCATCGATGTTTTATCTCTATCATAAGGTAGAGAGTTTATGATGCTATATCTTACTCCACAATTTGTGCAATTTATAAATGGGTAGTTATATCTTCTGTTTTTTATATCCCTCATCTCAGCTAAACAATCTGCACATATAGATATATCTGCTGGTATAGAGGTATTTGTAGAACTTTTAACAGATGCAATAATCTCAAAATCTTTATAATTTTTAAGAGGACATTGCTCCTTTGTGATGTTTTCTATCTTAGCCAATGGTGGAAGTTCAGCCTCTAGTTTTATAAAAAACTCAAAAACAGAACTCTTATCACCTTCCACTTCTAACTCTACCCCACCACTATGGTTAAAGATAAAGCCTTTTAAGTTGTATCGTTTTGCCAACTTATATGCAAAAGGACGAAAACCAACACCTTGAACTACCCCAAAGATACTAGCTTTAATCCTTATCTTAGATGTAGACTCCACCAACAACAGCACTCTCCTTTCCTATCGGATATTTTTTACTCATATATGGTGGACTTATTTTAAAATTTCTTTGTATTCTTGAGAAAAGAGACTGGTTTGCAAAGTCACTTCCACATATAACAACCTTTGTTGCTTTTGTTTTTGACTGTAATTCTTGAACTATATCATAAAAATAATCCCCTAAACTCTCAAATATAGAATAAGCCAAGATTGAGTTACTAACACCTGCTAACTTATAAGAGATAATACTAGATAAAAAAGCTATATTATCAAAACGGTTATCTTTTATATGTGTATCTATCTGTATGCCACCTTTTCCAACAAACTTCATAGCTTCTTTTACAACACCTCTCATAGAACTATCATCCAAACCTAAAACAACTCCAACTGCATCAAAAAGCTTTATACCTTTTTTATCTTGTAGATTTTGTAATCTTTCATAGATATCTGGTAGTTTCTCTTTTATATTGCTTATCAACCTATCTGAGCCATCTCTTAGATTTATCAAGTTTTCTAAAAGGTTTTCTGCTTCAAAGTCTCGTGGAGGTACAACTCTTAAAACATTTTTACCATCATAGTAAAGAAACGATGCCACCTCATCAAAATAAGCACCTATAACTTTTTCACCAA
>JAMOQV010000090.1 GCA_027068615.1 Helicobacteraceae bacterium
ATTTGTAGCTTTATAAAAAACTCTATAACCCATAGTTGTTTTTATAAGAACTTTTTTATCATCTATTATAGCTTTTGCACAAACCTCAAACATAGTCCTAAAACTTCCAGCATCATTGGCATACCTTTCACTTTTCTTATCTACTAGCCTAACAGCTACACCACAATTATGGCAAGAGTTTATATGATGAAGCTCATTTTTACCAACTTCTTCTTGCTCTTTTTTACATTTTTCACAAGGAACTAAAAATTTAAAAGAGGTATTTGCTCGATTATAAGGGTATGAAGATAAAAAACTGTGGTTTGCTCCACAACAGTTACAAGATGTAAAAGGGTAGTAATACCTAGATGAGCTAACATCAAGCATCTCTTTTTGACAAGATGGACAAAGCCCAATACTAAGAGGATAATAGTTATCTACACTAGGTAGATTAAGAGGTTCAACATCATCTTCAAAACTAGAAGATGCTTTTAAAAAAAGTGAAGCTGGAAGTGTAGAAGCAATCTTATCAAGACATTCCTGCAACTTTGGATGTTTTGCATCAAAAGAAAATCTCAATTTTTCACCTTGATGAAAAACATCAGTTTTTATATCAAATTCTCTTATGATATTTACAACAAAATTTTTTATATAATTTTGACTAGATAGTGTGTGTAGTTCAAGAATAAATGCCATATAATCTTCCTAAAATGAATTGTGATTCATAATATAGCAAAAGATAGCTAAGATAAATTTGAATAGCTATTCAATATTTTAGCAACTCTTCCTCAATAATAGACTATATGTTATAATTGCATAATAATACTTTAGATATAGGATTTTTTTTGTTTGATACACTTATAAATAAACTACAAAACGATACTTACATAACATTAGAAACTACACCAGGCCATTCAGCTAATTTTTCAAACACTATAAAAAAAATAGAAGATTTAAAATTAGATAAACTAGTTGATGGATTTTCAACAACAGATAACCCTCTAGCAAAACTAAAATACAACTCACTTTTTGCAGCAAAAATGCTTCAAGATAGATTTAACAAACCTGTAATTGCAACAATGAGTATGAGAGATAGAAACAAAATAGCACTCCAATCTGACCTACTTGGTGCAAATGAAGTAGATATAAGAGCTATCTTGGCTCTTACAGGAGACCCAGCAACACTGTCTGATCAACCACATACAAAAGGTGTTTTTGAAGCAGATAGTTCACTTTTACTAGACATCATCTCTGCTTTTAACTCTGGTATGAGCTATGCAGGGAAACCATTTAAAGATGCACCAAAACAGATACACCCTTTTGCTGTTATAAACTCATATGCAAAAAACCCAAAAACATTACAAAAAAAGATAGCTAAAAAAGCAAAACACGGAGCAAAAGGGATTATCACCCAACCTGTTTATAGCCTAGAAAATGCAAAACAACTTATAGAGTTAAAAGGTGATGCAAATACAGAGATAATCTTAGGTATATTTCCACTTACAAAACTAAGAACAGCTCAATTTTTATCTGCTCATGTACCAGGGATAAATGTACCTAGCATCTGGATAGATACACTAAGAAAAGCAAATGAAAAAGGTGAAGAGGAAGAGTTTAAAGTTGGATTTGAACTAAGTAAAAAACTTTTTGAAGATATAAAAGAGTTCCATCCAAAGATACACCTAATGACTGCCAACCAATTTGATATAGCAAAAGATATACTGATATAAAGGAAAAAATATGATAGATTTAAAATTATTACAAAAAGAGTTTGAAAGTGTAAGTGCCAAGCTTACTAGAAAAGGTGTAGATGCTACACTTATAGAAGAGTTAAAAGTAAAAAATGAAGAGTTAAAAGTTGCTAAAAAAGCTTATGAGGAGCTTCAAGCACTTCAAAATGCTATGAGTAAAGAGTTTGGTATTTACAAAAGAGAGGGTAAAGATATAGCTGAACTTAAAGCAAAAGTAGATGCCAACAAAGTAAAAATAGCCGAAGCACTAGAGACTCAAAGGGTAAAACAAGAAGCACTTGAAAGCCTTGCTATGGCTATACCAAATATGCCAGATGATAGTGTTGCTGATGGTGCTGATGAAGATGATAATGTAGAGATAAAAAAAGTTTTAACTCCAAAAGAGTTTGATTTTGAGGTAAAAGAGCATTGGGAATTAGCTGAGAAAAATGGTTGGATAGATTTTGAGCGAGGTGTAAAACTAGCAACTAGCCGTTTTAGTGCAAGTTTTGGTATGGGTGCAAGACTAGAAAGAGCATTAATCAACTTTATGCTTGATTTTAACCGTTCTCGTGGATTTGAAGAAGTTAGTGTTCCAGCACTTGTAAACAGAAAAGCCCTAGAGGGAACGGGACAACTTCCAAAGTTTGAAGATGACCTTTATAAGATAGATGGACAAGAGTTATTTTTAATACCAACTGCCGAAGTTCCTGTAACTAACCTTTACCAAGATGAGATTTTATCTGCTGATGAATTACCTAAGAAGATGACAGCTTACACATCTTGTTTTAGAAAAGAAGCAGGAGCTGCAGGAAGAGATACTCGTGGTATGATAAGACAACATCAGTTTCATAAAGTTGAGTTAGTAACCATAGCAAAACCAGATGAGAGTGAAAAAATCTTCAATGAGATGGTAGAGTGTGCATCTGATATACTAACAGCACTAGAGTTACCACATAGACTTGTAAACTTATGTACTGGTGATTTAGGCTTTTCTGCATCATATACAACAGATATAGAGGTTTGGTTACCTGGGCAAAACACTTACCGTGAGATAAGTTCTATATCAAATACAAAAGAGTTTCAAGCTCGTCGTGCAAAGATAAGATATAAAAATGGTAAGAAAAATGAGTTCGTACACACACTAAATGGCTCATCTTTAGCAGTTGGAAGAACGCTAGTAGCTATTATGGAGAACTTTCAAAATGAAGATGGTAGCATAGATATACCAAAAGTTCTACACCCATACTTAGGGATGAACTAGAAGTTTTATAATGAAAAAACTACCAATAGGGATACAAACATTTCAGAGATTAATCAAAGATGATTATCTATACATAGATAAAACTAAAGAGGCTTATGAACTTATAGAGAGTGGAAGTGTATTTTACTTTTTATCTCGCCCTAGAAGATTTGGAAAAAGCCTCTTTATAGATACTCTTAAAGAGATATTTGAAGCAAACAAAGAGCTGTTTAAAGGGCTTTATATCTATGATAAGTATGAGTTTGTAAAATACCCAGTTATAAAGATAAGCTGGGGTGGTAGTAGCTATGCAACATCAAAACTTTTAGAAGAAAAAGCAAAAACTATACTTCAAGAAAATCAAAACAGATTAGATATAAAATGCGATAAAGAGTTATCTGCATTTGGCTGTTTTAATGAACTTATCCAAAAAACATACGAAAAGTATAACCAACAAGTAGTAGTTCTTATAGATGAGTATGATAAACCCATACTAAATGTAGTAGAAAACTTACCACAAGCAAAACAAAACAGAGAGTTTATAAAAGGCTTATATGAAGTTTTAAAAGAGAATGAAAGATATATAAAGTTTGGTTTTTTAACAGGTGTAAGTAAATTCTCAAAAGCTTCTATATTTAGTGGACTAAATATGCTAAGAGATATAAGCCTAAATCCAAACTATGGAAATATCTGTGGATACACTCAAAACGATATAGAAACAACAATACTACCATATCTTGATGGAGTAGATTTAGA
>JAMOQV010000091.1 GCA_027068615.1 Helicobacteraceae bacterium
TACGACTCTCTTTTGTTGTTTTTGTTTGTTACTGTTATCTTATTATTAACCGTTTTTGTGTATAATATCGAAAATTATATATTTAAGGATGAAAATTATGGGAAATGTTGATTTAGTACAATTAACGGAACAAACAAAAAAACTTACAGCTATGATTGTAGAAGATGAAAAAGTTACAAATGAACTTTTAAATTCTACTTTTAAAAACTTTTTTTCAGATGTAAAATCTGTATTTAATGGTGAAGAAGCTCTTAAAGCTTATAAAAAAAATGCTCCTGATGTTATTTTTGTTGATATCATTATGTCTGGAATGGATGGTATAGAGTTATCTCGTAAGATTCGTGAAATCAATCCTGCTCAGATTATTATTGTTATCTCTGCTAGTAATGATATAGAAAAAATCTCAGAATCAATAGAAGTTGGTGTAAATAGTTTTATACAAAAACCAATAGATACTAAAAAAATTGTAGAACTTCTTTCAAATATTGTTGGTATGATAAACAAAAAGAAGAAAATAGAAACTAAAACTTTCTCTATATCTTTACCATTAGATCTATACGAAGTTGTAGATGATAATGCAAAAGCTGAAAGTATCTCTAAAAATGCAATTATCATAAGAGCTCTTCGTAACTTTTATAACTCATAAAAGATGGGGTGACTCCCCTCTTTTAGATATTTATATAAAATTCTATATGTTTAAGTATTTTCTAAGATATTTTTCTATATAATTCCTTCATCAGTAACCAAGAGAGTTATTAGATGCTTCAGATTTTTAAGTGGCCCCGTCGTCTAGCGGTTAGGATCCATGGTTTTCATCCATGTTACAGGAGTTCGATTCTCCTCGGGGTCACCAACTTTTACAAAAACTTTTTCAAACTAAACTTTTTATTAGCAAATATTAGATAAAATCATAAAAAATTATTTTATAGGATTTTTAATGTTAAGATTTGCACCTAGTCCAACTGGTGATATGCATATTGGTAACCTTCGTGTTGCCCTATTTAATTATATCGTTTCACAACAAAAAAAAGAAGATTTAATCGTTAGGATTGAAGATACAGACAAAGAAAGAAATATTGAGGGAAAAGATCAAGAGATTTTGGATATATTGGGTTTATTTGATATTAAATACTCACAAGTTATACACCAAAGTCAAAATTTTAGATTTCATTCAGCTATGGCTTTACAACTTGTTCATGAAAAAAAAGCTTTTGCTTGCTTTTGTTCACCTGAATGGTTAGAGAAAAAAAGAGAAGAAGCTAAAGAAGCTAAAAAACCTTATAGATATGATGATGCTTGTGCTGAGCTACCCCATGAGCTTGTTATTGATAATATGAACCCTTTTACCATAAGGATTAAAAGACCAACTGAAAATATAACTATAAAAGATTATATAAAAGGTGAAGTTACTTTTAAACCTGAAGATGTTGACAGTTTTATAATTATGAGACAAGACAAAACTCCAACATATAACTTTGCTTGTGCAGTTGATGATATGCTTAGTGATATCTCTATCGTTATTCGTGGTGAAGACCATATGAGTAACACTCCAAAACAAGACCATATAAGAACATCACTAAACTATGATAAAAAGATAGAGTATGCTCACCTACCTATCATACTAAATGATGATGGTAAGAAGATGAGTAAAAGAGATGATGCTTCTAGTGTAAAATGGCTTTTAGAAGAGGGGTATCTTCCATCTGCAATAGCAAACTATCTTATCCTTATAGGAAATAAAACACCAAAAGAGATATTTACACTTCAAGAAGCTATAGAATGGTTTGATTTATCTGCTATATCAAAAAGCCCTGCCCGTTTTGATATAAATATGCTAAAACATATAAACAAAAAACATCTTAAAAATCTTGATGCAAAAGAGTTATCTCGATATGTTGGATTTGCTGATGCTGAGATAGGTGAACTAGCTCGTATTTATCTTGAAGAAGCAGGAACTACAAAAGAGTTAAAATCAAAAATAGCACCTATTTTTGCCAAAAAAGAGATACCTGAAGAGTTTGCAGAATCAGCGAAAATTATGGCTGAGACTATAAAAAATGCACCCTACTTTGAAGAGTATGATGACTTTAAAAACTACATTATGAAAGAATCAGGCTTAAAAGGTAAAAACTTTTTTAAACCACTTCGTTATCTTTTAACAGGTGCTGGGCATGGTCCTGATGTTGCTGAGATATACAAATATCTTAAAAATTATATAGGAGCGATTATAAAATGAGTGTATTAATAGATATATTTCAAGGTGTTGGTTCTATATTTATAAGTCTTATAAATGTTTATATTTGGGTTATTATCATTGCTTCCCTTTTAACTTTTGTAAATCCAGATCCATATAATCCAATAGTGCAATTTTTATATAGAGTAACAAATCCTGCTTATGATTTGGTAAGAAGATATATACCTACAAATATTGGAGGTTTGGATTTAGCTCCATTGGTTATTATCATATCTCTTCAAATTTTAATAGTTGTATTAACATCATTACTATATGCTTTATAGATATATTTTTATATTAAGTATTTTTCTTTTATCTGCTAATTCTATGTCTTTTAGAAAAGCAGATAAAGGGGATATTACATTAAAATATATAAGTTCAAAACCTGAAGGCAGAGCTAAAAACTTTCTTATTTGGCAATATTTACAAAAAGACATAACACCAACACAAGCAGATAAAGCTTACAAACAAGTGCTTGGAAACAACAGTAAAATATATAACTTATATGTAAAAAAAACAAAAAGAAAAGATATACTATATAAACAAAAATGCAAAAGAAGAGATGATTTACTAGATATAAAAGATTACAAATGTTTTAAAGAAGCTTATACTATATCTAAAGCCTTAAAATTTAATAAGCAAGATAGAAAAAAAATAGTTAAAAAATTAAAAAAGAAAAAATCAAAAGAGATATTAAAACTTTTTAATGAACCCTACTCTTTAAATAGTTATAAAAAATACTCAGCAGATGCAGTTTTAAGTTTTTTTAATAGAAGTTGGTCTTTTCGTAGAAAAAATTTAAACATAGAATTAGATAAAGAGCTATTAGATAAACTATCTACATCATGGAGAATTTCAAAGTTTGTAAAAAATATTGTAAATGATGATAAAGTTGATAAACTTCAGAAATCTTTATTGAAATTAAAAGGTGATAAATTAAATTCACAAACAAACTTTTTTTTAGCACTTAACCATATTAAGCATCATCAAGAAAAGAGATCACTAAAGTTTTTTGAACTTTCATATAAAAAAGCAAAACATACAATAAATAAAGATAAAAATCTGTTTTGGCTTTATAAAGTTACAAATAAACAAAAATATCTTAATAAACTTCTTTCATCTAAAGATATAAATATATACACTCTTTATGCAAATGAGTTAGTTGGTAAAATACCGACTAACTATTTTACAAAAGTCAGTACAGGTTTTTTTAACTCTTCAAAAACTATATATGACCCTTTTGTTTGGGAAGCTATAAGAAAACAGATTAAAAAGACACCTAAAGATAAACTTTTTAAACTAGCAAATGAATATTCTCAAGACAATATGATACCTATAAAAACTCTTATACTTGAAAAAGCATATAAATATAAAGTGCATGGATATATTATGCCTTATAATAAATATCTTAAAAATTTATCTTTAGATGATAAAGCTCTTGTATATGCTCTAATGAGACAAGAAAGTAATTTTATCCCATCTGCCTTATCTCGTTCTTTTGCTTTAGGATTGATGCAACTTATGCCTTTTTTAGTAGATGCATTGGAAAAGCAGCATAAAGAAGATATAAACTATAATGATATGTTTATACCTAAAAACAATATAAAATATGCACTCAAACATATAAAATGGATGCAAAAATCACTATATCATCCGTTATTTGTGGCTTATGCTTATAATGGTGGTATGGGATTTTTAAAAAAACATCTATTATCTAACAATAGATTTAATGATGGTAAATACGAACCATTTTTAAGTTTAGAACTGATGGCAAATACTCAATCAAGAGAATATGGTAAAAAAGTTTTAGCAAACTATGTTATGTATAAAAAGATACTTGGAGAAAAAATTTCTATAATTAATCTTTTTGATAACTTAACAAGTCCGAAACATACGGATAATTTTCGAGTAAAAGATTTATAGTTTTTTTATCTTGTTTTTTAAATGCTACTAAGTAGTAGCTATTCCAACTATTTTTAGTTTTTATTAAACTTGTAAATCTATTGTTTGAATTTAACTTTTTTATCTTAATTGGTAATTGTCCATTAAGTTTTAATTTTATATTTCCTGAATCTGTTTTACTATAATAGTAAACAAAGAAATACTCATTATTATTAAATAATTTAGGATATATCTGATTTAAATATATAGCTGACACTATACCATCTATATTTTTTTGTGATTTAATTTTAGAACTTTGTAAAGAATTTATACTTAAT
Source organism: Helicobacteraceae bacterium (assembly GCA_027068615.1). GTDB lineage: Bacteria > Campylobacterota > Campylobacteria > Campylobacterales > Sulfurimonadaceae > Sulfurimonas. The sequence continues at coordinate 4,453 of JAMOQV010000091.1, forward strand.
TCCTGCTTTTCATTAAGTTTAAAATTATCAAAAGCATTATTTCTTGCACATCCTGTTAATGTAATTATAGCTGTTAGTATGATTATAGTATATTTCATAGGAGAATTATATCAAATTAAACAACTTTTTAATCACTATTTTGTATAATCCAATTAATTTACAACTTAAAAGATTATATATATGAACAAGAGATTAGCCATAGCCTTTACAGGACCATCAAACAGTGGAAAAACAACACTAATTCTAAAAATAGCAAAAATACTTATAGATGAATATTCAAAAAAAGTAGCTATTATAAAACATGATCCAAGTGATAAAGCTAAATTTGATGTTGAGGGTAAAGATAGTTTCAGATTTAGTCAAACTGGAGCAGAAGTGATAGTAACCTCCCCTACTCGAACAACTTATTTCTCTCAGGAAAATAAGGATTTAGATGAAATGATTAGGGTATTTGGTAAATTTGATATTTTGTTAGTTGAAGGATTGAAAAATTTACCCTTACCTAGAATAGGTGTATTTAGAAATTCTTTAGAAGATGATTATTTTACATACATGGACGCTTTAGCGATAGATGAAAGTATAAAAACTGATGAATATCAAATACCAAAAAATATAGATATTTTAGATTTAAATAATCCAGATTCAATCATATCTTGGATACTAAAAAATGCAAAGGAAGTATAAAAAATGGACGCAATATTTGAAGCTATTCAAAAAACAGCAAAGAGAATTAAAACAGCAATAGATATAAAAGATATAGGTTATTCACAGCAAGAAAACTCTTCTGGAGAAACACAACTTCAACTAGATATTAAATGTGATATGATTATAGAAGAAGAATTTTCAAAAATTTCATCTATCCATACTATAGCAAGTGAAGAGAAAGAAAAAGAGATGCTTTTGCATAAAGATGGAAAGTATTTTATAGCTTATGACCCACTTGATGGTTCATCTTTAGTTGATGTAAATCTTAGTGTTGGTTCTATATTTGGTATATATGAAAATAGTTTTGGTGCAAAAAATATGGTTGCTTCTTGTTATGTTGTATTTGGACCTAGAGTTGAGATGGTTTTTGCACACAATAAAGTAAAAATGTATCTATTGCAAAATGATGAATTTGAATTTGTAAAAGAGGTAAGATTAAATGAAAAAGGTAAATTAAATGCACCAGGTGGAACTCAGCAAAATTGGAAACCTTATCATAAAGAGATGGTAGATAGTTTATTTGCTGAAGGTTATCGTCTTAGATATTCAGGTGGAATGGTTCCTGATTTGCATCAAATCTTATTAAAAGGTGGTGGACTTTTTAGTTACCCTGCTACAAGTGATAAGCCAGATGGAAAATTAAGAAAGCTTTTTGAAGTTTTCCCTTTTGCATTTGTTTATAAAAAAGCTGGTGGGGAAGCTATTGATGGTAAAAATGATTTAATGGAACTTGAACATAATCATATACATGACACTTCGCCTTGTTTTTTTGGTTCAAAATATGAAATAGATAAAGTAAAAGAAGTTTATGGAAGAAACTAGAGCAAAAGATCAGTTTGAATTGCATCTTGATGATATGATTTTAAAAATAAAAAGTTGTCAAGATGCTAAACAGGTTAAAAGTTGTAGTGATTGCGAAGAGTATCTAAAATGTTCTTTAAGAGATGATTATGTCAAAGCTGTTTATAACTCTATGTCAAAAGGTGATGCTGGTGGATTTGAATTTTAAACAGATAAAAAAAAGTTTTATGTTATGAGATTGACATTATCAGAAAAAGAGTTTCACTTATTGATAACAACTTTAGAAATATACTCTGAAAATGATTTAATCTCTATGCTTTTGGAGAAAAAAGAGAAGTATCAAAAAACCATCACTCCGTTAAAACGTAATGCAACAAAAAAAGCTATAAGAACTAAAGAAAAAATGGCAAAAGAAAAATTAAATGCTACTGTTAATCTTATGCGTTTGATGAATGAAAAAATAAATGTCAACTCAGTTGCAAAAGAAAGTGGTTTAGCATACAATACAGTTAAAAAATATAAAAAATTATTTCAAATAGATTAAGGATAAAAAATTAAACTAAGAGTCTATTATGAAGATACAGATACTGGTGGTATAGTTTATCATTCAAATTACTTAAATTTTTGTGAAAGAGCTAGGAGTGAGTTATTTTTTAAAAATAAAATAAGCCCTATTTTAAAAAATGGTCATTTTGTAGCACGAAAGATAGAAGCTGATTATTTTTCTAGTGCAAAATTAGGAGATGAACTTTTTATAGAAACTAAACTTTTAGATATGAAAAATGTTTCTTTTAGATTGTTGCAAACTATATATTTAAATGATAAAAAAATATTTGAACTAACAATAACCCTAGTCTATATAACCTTTAAAGGAAAGCCACAAAGGCTAGATGAAGAGGTCAAAAAGATTATTTTATCTTTATTCAAGAAATAATAATCTACTTTTTTTCTCATCTTTTTTTGGCTTATTGTAATGTATAAATCTAGAATAAGATGGTTTTAAAAGTTCTATATTATATTTCATCTGATTATTTTGCATATCTACTTTGTACTCTCTTGCTTCAGAAGTTATAAGAGAATAAAAATAATCAACACCAACTGTTGTTGTATAATTAATCCAATCATAAACTATATCATTATCAAGCAAGGCATTAGTTTCTATAAGCATATTATTTTGCTCTGTTATAGAATTTGCTATTATCATATTTTTTCTATCTACATATTGTGTCATAGATAATAAAATTGGATCATAGTTAATTTGTGTTGACAAAATATTTGTTATCTCTGTAGTATTTGTATCATAAAGTGTTAATTGTGACATAATCATACCAGTTTTCACTATGGGGGTATTTATGAAACAAGATGATGCATTTAACTCTTCATTATCTTTTAGATATTTTTCAAGATTTGTTATTCTTTTTGGTATAGAAAATTTTATAACTGTTTTATTTTCATCTAAAACTTTAATAGATTGATTCCCATCAAGTATATTTTTATATTTAAAACTATTTTCTTCATAAGAAGCCAATTTTTTACCAATAGATGATTGATCATAAAATATTACCAATGGAGATACAGCTTCTTCTAGTAAAATATCACTCTGAGCTTGATAATCTATTGCACCAAAATATAAATTTTCAGAAGTTGTATTTATATCTCTTTTATTTATAGTTGGGAAGTAAATATTTATATTTGGATTTATGAGAGCTGTATTGTAAGCACCTTTTTGTGTAAATGGAGCAATAACATAGGAAAAACCGTCTGCTTTTATATTTTTTATAGCTTTATCTATCTCTTCTAAAGTCTCATCTTTGATTTTATAACTTTTAAGTTTAAAAGAATTGTTTTTAGTTATAAGATATGCCATAACAGCATTAGTTGTTGAAGCAGCATACTTACCTATTTTGTTATATGGTAAAAGTAAAGCTATTTTTATTTTAGCATTAAATAAATTTGCTCCAAGATTT
>JAMOQV010000092.1 GCA_027068615.1 Helicobacteraceae bacterium
GGGACGCCCCTTGTTTCTCAAGGGGAGAAAATCTACACATCTAACAATTTCCTTATACTTTTTTTAATGTTATCAAAATCTGTTTTATTTATCATACCCATTCTATTTTCTAATCTCTTAGTATCAAATAATCTACCTTGAACCAATAAGGCATTACTTGGATTATTTAAAAAAGTGAAACTATAAAAGAAACTTCCATCTTTCACTTTTGTAGGTAGAGGAATACCATAAAATAAATTTTTAGAAAATCGTTTCAAAATCAATACAGGTCGAGAAAAAATATCACCTTTTCCATTTTGTTCAAAACCTACATTTTCCCCAATACTTGCCCAATATACTTCTCTCTCTTTAGGGATTACATTTTTCTTTTTTATATCTAAATCTTTTTTTATTTCATTCCACTTATCAAATTCTTTCATTTTTACCTCTTGAGATTTTTTAAGCTATCTTCATACATAGCAAATTTTCCAACTGTAGAAGCTTTTCCAACTCTTTTTGCATACTTTTTAAGTAGCTTATGATTATCAAAACCTTTTTTTAAAGAACCATATACAAAAAGAAATTCATTAAACGGTTCTATTTTTTTAAAGTAACCTCTTTTTTCAATAGAGATTAATCCTCTATCATGAAGTCTATGAAGATATTTTCTAATAGTATATATCTTTTAGTTCTATGTATGAAAAAGGCATGACTTCATCAATAACTAAACTATTTATTTGTCGCTCTATTTTATCCCAAATTATGCAGTAGGAATTTATAAAATTTACCTATGCTTGTAATTAAGGGGTGTTTAGTAAAAATTTTAAGCCACCTTATTGGTGGTGTAGATTTTTAATACTAAAAGTTAAACAACTTTAGCCAGATCATCTACACTGTGTTTAATTACAGCAATACTCTCATGAGTCTCTTTAGATAATTTATCTACCTCTGAAACATCTGATATTATTGTTTCTACCTTTGAGGCATTCTGATTATAACTATTTACTGTATTTTCAGTCAATTTTGTACTTTCATTTACAGCTAAACTAACCTCATCCATTTTAACAGATGCTTTAGATGAAGTTTCTGCAAGAGATTCTATAGCTTTTGCTCCTTCATTCATCTGTTCGCTTGCATCTCCAATTGATTGACTTACTACATTGATAGTAGTATTAATCTCTGTTAATGATTTTTGAGTTCTCTCTGCTAGTTTTCTAACTTCATCAGCAACAACAGCAAAGCCTCTTCCGTGTTCACCAGCTCTTGCTGCTTCTATGGCTGCATTTAGTGCTAGTAAGTTTGTTTGATCTGCTATATCTGATATAACACCAGCAACATCTTTTACTTGATCTGTATCATCAGATACTTTACTTAAGTTTTCTGCAAGAATATTTTGAGATTGAGAAGCTCTTTGCAGCTCATCAACTATTTCAGATATTTCTTCTTTTGTCTCGTTTAAATTTTTACTAGCTGTTAATATATTATTATACGATTTAGAGGCATTTTCCAAATCTCCACTTAATACAGATTTTAAATTTTCACCCATTTTAACTATATTCAGTAAAAGCTTTCTTTCATTTGCTATGCTTAGGTTTGCTTTTTTATAATCATTGTTTATGGTATTAATAATATGTTCTATGTCATGTGACTTTTCTTCTGTATTCTCAGCTTCTATAAAAACTTGTTGGAAAGAGTTTACATGTTTTACTGCTTCTGTCAATTCAGAATTAAACTTGTTTTTCAAAACTATTTTGTTACCATGTTCTAACTTCTCCAATTGTTCAATAAGAGACTTAGTCATATCAACACCATTGATCTTTTCATCTAAATCATGAATAAACATAACAAAGGCTATAACATACTGAACAACTTGACTAATGATATTATCTGTAAAGAAAGTACCATTAAAATAATTCCAAGATAGTGAACAAATCTCGTTCTAAAAAAAAGAGAATACAACATAAAACACTCCTTAAACTCTATAGCTGACACTATCATAGCTTAAAATGGATAAACAAAATATTAAAAAATTAAATTTTTAATAAGAGGATAAATACCTTTGTAAAATTAACATAGCAGATATAGAATCAACCCTTCCATCTCTTATGTATTTTATCTCACCTTTCATAAGTGATTCTGCTTCAAGTGATGTTCCACTCTCATCTTGATAAAAAACTTCCCCATCAAAATCAACCAAATTCATAAAATGTGATATCCGTCTTTTCATCTCATCTTCACTACTTCCACCCAAAGGGATGCCAACTACAACAGCTTCTATATCCCACTCTTTTATAACCTTTTTAACTTCATCTGAAGCTTGATTACGATTTTTTCTTATAATAGCTAGAAGTGGGGTAACTATATCTTTATGAGCAGAGTATGCTAAACCTATCCTTTTAAGACCTAAGTCTATTGCTAGATACTTCATCTATTTGCCCAAACAAAATGAGCCAAACATCTTATCTAGCATCTCATCATTTTCAAAAGGTCTCGTTATCGAAGATATCTCTTTTACGGCTTCATTTAGATGAAATGAAAATATCTCTAACTCTTGATCTTGTAGAGGTTCAAAAGCCTCTTCTATGTTTGTTATAGTATTTTCAACTGCATTTATCTGTCTTTGAGATATAAGCATAATCTCATCTGTTGAGTTTGTAGTATCCATAATATTTTTTAATATATCTATAAGTGAATTTACATTTTCTTTAGAATTTAATTCTAAATCAAACTCAACTCCTATATCTTTTAGTTTATCTTCTAAATCTATCTTGTTTTTTACAAATATCACATTTTTATCTGATATGTGAAGTTTTATAAGTTCTAAGATTTGTTTATCTTCATCATCAAAAACCCTACTTCCATCAAATACAGCTATAACAATATCACTATCTTTTATAGCTTCTAAACTTCTCTCAACACCTATTCTTTCTATCTCATCATTTGCATCTCTTATACCTGCTGTATCTACTATACGGATAAGATGTGAACCTATTTTTACCTGTTCTTCTATCGTATCTCTAGTTGTACCTGCTATATCGCTAACTATTGCACGATTATAGTTTAGTAGTGAGTTTAGTAATGAACTTTTTCCAACATTTGGTTTACCAACTATTGCTACACGAAAACCCTGCATAAGACCTTCACGAGATTTACTAGCTTTTAGAGTATTGTCCAAATTAGTTTTTAACTCTTGTAGTTTTGAAGAGATTTGATTTACCAAATCCTCAGGCAAATCCTCCTCTGCATAGTCTATAGTAACCTCAGAATATGCAAGTATATGTATAATCTCATCCCTTACATTTTCTATATAGTTTTTTAAAGAACCTTTCATCTGACGAGCAAGTATTTTAGCTGCATCTTCACTCTTAGCTTCTATAAGTCCAGCTATAGCCTCAGCCTCACTCAAATCAATTCTACCGTTAAAAAATGCTCTTTTTGAAAACTCTCCAGCATTTGCAAGTCTAGCACCATTTTGTAAAACAGCTTTTAGGATGCTTTGAGCGACAATATATCCACCATGGCATTGTATCTCTATAACATCCTCAGCCGTAAAAGAGTAAGGTGCTTTAAAGTATATAACTATAGATTCATCTATAAGCTCATTTTTATCATTATAAATATTGGTTAAAGTTGCATATCTTGGAGTAAAATTATCACGATTTGTAAGTTTTTTAGCTATAAAAAGAGCTTTATCTCCACTTATACGGATGATGGCAATAGAACCGATACCATTTGATGTAGCATGAGCTACGATGGTATCATCAAAAAGATTTTCCATTAGTTTGAGTGGTAATCGTTTATGATTATGTACTTAAGTCCATCTCTAGTTGAACGGATAACTACATATTTATCTGGATATATATCACGAAGCTCTTTTAATGCTATTTGGATTAAAACACCGTCTAATATCTTAGTCTGTGCTTTTCCATCTCGCTCAACACTCTCTTTTACACTCTCAAGATATCTAGAAACTGTCTCTTCTTGATTTTTTAAAAACTCTGCTATCTCTAAACGAAGTTGAAGCTGGTATTTTGAATTTATCCAATTAAAAATCATATATGAAAGAGCTTTATATCTATAACCCTCTTTACCTATAAGTAAAGCTGCATCATCACCTCTAAACTCTATAAGAAGTGTATTTTCATCATAAGCACTAACAGCTATCTCTTCTATATTAAAACAAGTCAAATCAAATAGTTCATTTATATCTTTTTTAACTTCATTTGCTATCTCTCTAATCTCAGACAAATCATCTTTCTCATCAAACTTATCATCATAATCAGCTGTAAAACTCATAGCACCTAAATCATTATCCTCTTCATCTTGGTCACTTACAAATGAAGTTGGCATTATTGTATCATTTAGTATAGTTGGGCTAGGTGTTTTTTCTTCTTTTATTAGTGTTGTTTTTATTTCTTCTTTTTCTGCTTCTTTTTCTTTTTTTGGTATCTCTTGTTTAATTATTGGTTCTTGTTTATCATCATTTTTACTTATATCATTACTTATTTGTTCTACGACAACTTCTTTAGTGGCTACTATGATAGCATTCTTTTTAAAAAGACCTAAAAAACCAGAAGATGGATGTTGCACCACCTCTGTTTTTAGTTCAGTAACAGAACACTCAAGTTTAAGAGAAGCTTCTCTATAAGCTTCTTCAAGTGTAACTGCCTCTATCTTAATCATCTTTTTTCTCCATTTTCTTATGTTTAGCTATAGCTTTTTGAGCATCTTTTGCATTTTGAAACTGTGCATTTACAATAAACTGTTGACCTATTGAGAAAAGATTATTTACAAACCAGTATAAAACTAAACCTGAAGGGAAAGTTAAAAAGAAGAAAGTAAATATTACAGGTAAATACTTAAATATTTTCTCTTGCATAGGGTCTGTAAAATTATTTGGTGTAAGTCTTTGTTGAAAGAACATTGAAGCACCCATCAAGATAGGAAGAACATAGTAAGTATCCATACGAGAAAGATCATCTACCCATAGTATCCAAGGAGCACCTTGAAGTTCAACTGCATTTAAAAGAACACGATATATTGCAAAAAATACAGGTATCTGTAAAAGCATAGGAAGACAACCACCTAAAGGGTTGGCTTTATGTTTTTTATACAAATCCATAGTTGCTGCATTCATTCTTTGTGGATCACCTTTGTATTTTGCTTGAATCTCTTTTATCTTAGGTGAAAGCTCTTTTATCTTCTGCATACTTACCATACCTTTGTAAGTTAGAGGATAAAGGATTACTCTTATAATGATAGTTAAAGCGATGATAGACCAACCCCAGTTACCAAATATACCATGCAAGAAAGATAAAAGTGCAAAAAGTGGTTTTGCAGCAAATGTAAACCATCCATATTCTACAGCATTAGTTAGTATTGGATTGATTTTTTCTAATTTTTTATACTCTTTTTGACCTATATAACCGTTAAATGTCATATTTGGCATAGCATCAAAATATACTACTGGATTATCATTTCTATCTCTTTCAACGATAACATTTGTATCTTTTGAAAAACCATACATTATAGTTGCTGAATACTGATCAAATGCAGCTACAAGTTCAACCCCCGTAAAAGTTTTTCTACCCTCAGCATCACCATCTTCTATAATAGTAAGAATCTTATCATCAGTATAAACCATAGCACCAACTGCTGCCATCATCTGCTCTTTTTCATTAACATGAGGTCTTTGACCTAAGTATATGAAGTATCTTTTATCTTTAGATAAAGAAACTTTAGCATCATAATGTCCATCAGGGTAAAAAGTAAGTTCTTTAACTACAGTTATATTTGAAAGTTTTTGAGTAAGTTTGATTTTTTTAGGAGCATTTTGTAAAGTTATATCCGATATATCTGATACATAAGCTGTTGTACTAGCTTCTTTGTTTATATCATCTTGTAAAAATCTCAAATACAATGGCTTAGTTCCTGTTGCAGAGATTAACTGTGCATTTCCACCATCTTTATTTTTAAATCTTTCTTCAAGTAGTTCCATAGAACTAATACGACCTAATGTGTCTATCTTTAATATAAAATTTTCACTTTTTATAGTTGCTATGGTATTTAATGAAGATGCAGCTAATTTATCCTCTTGAGATATAGAATGACCAGCCATCTTTTCTGGAGAATACTCTTTTGCTATCGTTGGAGTTTTTACATCCTTACTAAACTGAACACTTTGAGATTTGTTATTCTCTTGTGCTAATTGCTCAACCTGCTTCGGTGGAAAAATAGCTGTATAAGCTACAAAAAAGATTATTGACAGAACAACAGCTACCATCAATCTTTGGTTTGGTGACATATTATCTAACATGAATTTCCTCTATATGAAAAATTTTGTATAATGTAAAATCGGTTCTTTTTGTTAGGAACCAACCAGTACTTTATCTCATCAACTTTTAAATTTGTGGGTTTTAAAACTAGTCTATCAAGTAATGGATACTCAATACCACCATCAAATAATTGATTACATCTTAGTATTCTAGTAAAAGTGTGGTAAAAAGCACTTGAAAGTGAGTTGTTTTCAAAGTTAATCTTTGCAAATTCGCTACAAGTTGGGTAATATCTACAACTTCCAAAGCCAATTAGGGTAAAAAACTTCTGATATAGCCATAAAAGTTTTAATAAAAACTTTCTAAACATCAAATGCCTTAGCTTTAGATATGACTTTTTTAAATTCATATTCTAGCTTATCATACGGATAATCTGGAGTAGATTGTTTTGCGACAAAGATATAAGTTCCTGATTTTAAAGATGAACAATACTTAGTAAATAAAGCTCTAAGTCTTCTTTTAGACCTATTTCTTTTTACAGCATTACCTATCTTTTTTGTTGCAGTAAATCCTACTAATTTAGCAGAATCTATTGTTGATGATTTTGAAGGAAGATAAAACAACACGACACTAAGACTATGCTGACTTTTTCCTTTTCTATAAACATACTGAAACTGCTTATGCTGTTTCAGTATATTAAACCCGCCTAAACTGTCAATCTTTTACGACCTTTAGCACGACGACGCTTTAAAACATTACGACCATTTGCAGTAGCCATACGACTTCTAAAACCGTGAGTTCTTTTTCTTGGTGTATTATGGGGTTGGTATGTTCTTTTCATAACGACATATCCTTATATGATTTTAAGTTTGAAATTTTACTAAAATATTACTTAAAGTGTAATTAAAACACTTAAGCAATATTAACTTTTATATCCCCATCAACTACATCAAATTCAACAGTTGAACCCTCAACAACTTTGCCCTCTAAGATAAGGTCTGCTAAGTTATCTTCAACTATCTCATACAATGCTCTTTTTAGTGGTCTTGCACCATATACTGGGTCAAATCCAGCTTGAGCAATGTATTCTTTTGCTTCATCTGTTAGTTTTAGAGTTATATCTCTCTCTTTTACTTTTGCTTCTATATCTCTAAAGAATATATCTACAATTCCTTTTATCTCTTTTTGACCAAGTGCATTAAAGATTACAACATCATCTAAACGGTTTAAAAACTCTGGTTTAAATGCTTGTTTTAACTCTGCCATAACCATATCATTTAGATTTTCATCATCTGCATACTTCATTATTTTATCACTTGCCAAGTTTGATGTTAAGATGATGATAGTGTTTGTAAAATCAACCGTAACACCTTTGTTATCTGTTAATCTTCCATCATCTAACACTTGAAGCAAGATATTAAACACATCTGGATGAGCTTTTTCAACCTCATCAAAAAGTATAACTGAGTATGGTTTTCTTCTTACTGCTTCTGTAAGTTGTCCACCCTCTTCATATCCAACATACCCAGGGGCTGCACCAACTAAACGAGAAACTGCATGTTTTTCCATATACTCACTCATATCTATTCTTATCATAGCATCTTCACTATCAAA
>JAMOQV010000093.1 GCA_027068615.1 Helicobacteraceae bacterium
TAAGTACCTATCCAAAAAGAATACCAATTTATCTTTGAACCACTAAAGAGTAAAACTTCCCTTCATAAACTGAAAAATCAATAACTCGTTTTAAGCCATACTCATTCAACATTCTCTGAACATACTCTTTCATATTTGAATAACTCTGATAAGCGCTCATCTCCATCCAGTGATACTTTATAAACTTCCATAACATTTCAATAATATTGAGTTGTGGTGAATATGGAGGTAGATAGAGTAAGATTAATCCTCTATTAGCCCATTTAACAATATTGGCTTTAAAAACTTTACTTTTATGAAATGAAGCATTATCTAAAACAACAACAGTTGGTTTAGTCAGTTGCTTAGAGAAATCATCAAAGACCTCTACAACTTTATCACTTTTGACAGATTTTTCACACATATATGATTTTAAATGACCCTGTTTATTGATAAAACCAAGAACATTTACTTTTTTTGCATGAAATGATTTTATAACCATTGTTTGATTTATTGGTGACCAAGCATAAGGGATATTAGAGTTTACAGAAAAACCACTCTCATCAAAGAAATATAGGTTTATTTTACCTCTTTGTGAAAGTAAATCATACTTTTGAATGAGTTGTTTCTTTCTCTCATAAAGCTCTTTATTAGGTTTCTTCAAAGGTATAAATCTTAATCTTTTATAGCTATATCCCATCTCTTTTAAAAATCTTCTCAATGTTGATTTTGAAAATGCTAAATTGAGTTTATCTCCTAATATTGATATAGCAGCACTTACACTAAGATGATTTTTTTAAAACTTCTTTTATATCTTTTTTATGTTCTATTTTTAGTTTTTTTGGTCTTCCTGGTATAGGCTTATCCATCAAGCCTTTTATCCCATGATTTGTAAATTTTATTAGCCAATCATATACGGCATCTTGATTGACATTTAATTTTTCAGCTATTTCTTGAACAGTATTTTTATTGTTGCTCATCACGATTGCTAATGCTCTTTTTTTTGCTCTTGGCTTGTTTGATGTCTCTATAAAATTATAGAGTTTCAACTCTGTTTCTTTATCTATTTTTAGGTACTTTTTTGTTCTCATATTTATCTTAAGCAAATAGTGTTCTTATTTCGGTGTTCTTTTTGGATAGGTACTTATACCAAGATTTGACAACCAAAGACCCTATGCACAGATGCCATTTCAGTACTCACTTCACATTTTACATGAAGATACAACACTAGAACATAAAAAGTTTTTAGGAGATGAAAACAGCGACCCTAG
>JAMOQV010000094.1 GCA_027068615.1 Helicobacteraceae bacterium
GGAAGACTTTGAATTTTCACTTGGTAATGAGATACAAGAAACTTATGCGATAGGGTTAAAAGAGTACTATATCTCAGACTTTAAACCAACTATCAAAGTAAATGCAGTTAAAACTAAAGGTAACTCAAACCATTGGAAAGACTTAGCATCAAACACTTTAAAAGAGATAGTAGTTAAGTTAGGCGAAGATGAAGATGGACAAAAACTAGAGTTTAGGGCAAGTTACTGTAACCCTAGTGATGTAAGTGAAAGCGATAGTAGTGGTAAGATAGTTTATAGCAACACTTGGAGTTGTGAAAACAAAGATGGTGGGGATAACTTTAGTATAGTTTATTCTTAGGTTAAGAGGGAGACAAGGGAAGAAAATCCCTTGTGGCTATGTTAATGCAACATAGGTGCAAATATGCACAAAAGCAATATTGTGAATGCTAGCTTTTCCATACTAAGCCTCCCTTAGTTAGTTTAGGAGGACAAAAAAAAAGGTTAGAGGGTAATTAAGCCTCCAACCTTTGGTTTCTTTTGTCGCTCCATAAACTAACTAAAAAAGTAACATTCACAAAAACGATTATAACAAAAAAAATAAAAAAGGTCAAAAATGAAAAAGTTTAAAGCAAGTCGTGCAAAAGTTGAGTTTGAGTATGAGTTTGAAGATGGCGAAGTTGTAGTAGTTAAGTACTTAGAACCAACAACTAATCAGATAGATAAATCTGTAGATATTGAAGACACTAAAGAGAGACTATCTTACACTAAAGAGGTTTTAAAAGAGTGTTTAGTTTGTGATGAAGATGTAAAAGAAAAACTACTTCAAGAGCAGATGCAAGACTCAAACATTTATGAGTTTAAAGCCCTTTTAGATGAAGAGTTAGCAAATGCAAAAAAGCGAAAATAGATAGACTTCTAACTTGGGCTAAACAAAACGGTGCAAATGAGGGTAGCTTAAATGAGTCTATCTACAAGCACCGTGATAATCTAGCTGATGATAACGATATAGAGTTCTTAGATGATGATATAGAGTTATCAGAGTTAGCATCTATCTTTTTAAAGATACCTTTTGAGAGTAACGGTATGGGGCTTAGTGGTAAAAACTATATAGCTACTAAAGACTTCTTAACATGGAGTGGTTACGACCCTGAGATTTGGACTAGTGTGATGCTAAGAATGGGTAATGTTTGGATAAATAATATTAAGTAAAAGATTTGTATCTTTTTTTGTTGTTATAGTAGTACATAGG
>JAMOQV010000095.1 GCA_027068615.1 Helicobacteraceae bacterium
TAGGCTCAACAGGCTCAATAGGGGTAAACACACTAATCATAGCTGAGAAATTTAACATAAAAGTTGAAGTTTTAGTAGCTGGAACAAATATAGAACTTTTAAATAAGCAGATATTAAAACACTCCCCTAAAATTGTAGTTATTGCAGATAAAAAAGATATATCTAAAGTAAACCATCCATCTGTTTATGCAGGTAGTGATGCTATAAATGATGCTATAAAAAACTCTTCAAGTGATTTGGTTGTAAATGCTCTTGTTGGTTTTTTAGGGCTTCGTCCAACTCTAACAGCTATAGAGTGTGGTAAAAAAGTAGCACTTGCTAACAAAGAGTCTTTAGTAGCTTGTGGAAACTTTATAGATACTTCAAAAATCCAACCCATAGATAGTGAACATTTTGGACTTTGGTATCTACTTCAAGACAGACCTATAAGTAAGATGGTTATTACGGCTAGTGGTGGTGCATTTCGTGATTGGGATATAAAAAGATTAGAGGGTGCAACACTTGCAGATACACAAAAACACCCTAACTGGTCAATGGGTCAAAAGATAACGATAGATAGTGCAACAATGGTAAATAAGGTATTTGAACTACTAGAAGCTAGATGGCTTTTTGGAGAAGGTAGCTATGATGCTATCATAGAGACAAAGTCGCTTATCCATGCACTTATAGATTTTAAAGATGGCTCAACAACAGCACATTTTGCCAATGCTTCGATGCAACTTCCAATAGCCTTTGCCCTAGATAAAAAGATGGATGAAAATATACTCTCTCATGTAGATTTGCTTCAAGCTGGAAGTTTGGAATTTCGTAAAATTGAGCAAGATAGATACCCAATATGGGAGATAAAAGAGGATTTACTTAAAAACCCTAACCGTGGGGTAATCATAAATGCATCAAATGAAGTAGCCATAGAGAAGTTTATAAACAAAGAGATAGGCTTTATGGATATAAGCAAAACGATACTAAAAGCTTACGATATGTTTCAAAATGAGCCAAAAAGTGTAGATGATGTTTTTGCACTTGATAAAGAGATACGAAAAAAATTAAGATAGGAGAAAAAAGAGTGATTAGTTAAGCTGATGCAGTGGGAGGGTGCTGCAACACCCTACTGAACCACAAAACCTAATAAAAGGAGACTCAATGATACACAGAATCATTGAAACTCTTAAGATTATTATATCAATTATTTCATTAATTGTAAATATCTTAAGATTAATTAGTGGGGATTAA
>JAMOQV010000096.1 GCA_027068615.1 Helicobacteraceae bacterium
CTCAAAAGCATCAAGGAGTTTTGAGTGTGGAAAATACTGATGATAGTGCAAAATTTATTTTTAAACACCTCAAAGAACCCTGATTAAATAATGGGCAATTATTCTGGTTTATACTCTTTTTTTAATTTTTCTTTTTTTAACTCTTTTTGAACAGCATCATTTAAGTCTTCTTCACTATCAAACTTAGCAGCATTTAAAAACTTCTCTTCATCATCAAACTGACCATTTTTTAAAGCCCATAAAAAAGCAGTCAAAGCAATAGCTCCTAAAAATATAGAAGCTCCCAACATCATAGCTATTACCCAATTATCCATTATTTACTCCATTTATATTTTATTCTCATAGAATTACCAACTACTAAAAATGAGCTAAGACTCATAGATATAGCTGCTACTAAAGGTATCACATATCCAGCCATTGCCAAAGGAACTGTTATAGCATTATATATAAGTGAGATTAAAAGGTTTTGTTTTATAAGTCCTAAAGTTGTTTTAGAAATTTTAAAAGCATCTGAGAGTGATTTTAATGAGTTATTTAGTAACACAACATCTCCAACATCCACGGCAATATCACTTCCACTACCCATAACTATACCTATATCTGCTGTTGCTAATGCTAGTGCATCATTTACACCATCTCCAACCATCACAACTGTTTTAGAGTTTTCTCTTAGATTTGATATATAGTTTGCTTTATCTTGTGGGGACTGCTCATAAAGATAATCAATACCTATCTCATTTGCCACTCTTAAAGCACTTTTAGCATTATCTCCAGTTAGCATAATGGCATCTATATTTTTACTTTTTATAAACTCTATAAACTCTTTTGCACCCTCTTTTATCTTGTCATTTAACTCATAGATAGCTACTATCTTGTTATCTACACTAAAGTAAAATATAGAGTTATCACTACTAAATTCAACTTCTATATCAGAATTTTTCATCAGTAGCTTATTTCCACCTAAAAACTCTACTCCATTATAGATAGCTTTCATACCTTGTGCTGGAACTTGTGAAAACTCATCAAAGATTATATCTTTTAAACCATCATCATTCTCTTTTAAGTATCTCAATATACCTTTAGATATGGGGTGTTTTGAGTTTTTAACCATAGAAAAAAGTATCTCTTTTTCAAAATCTTCTAAGATATGTTCTTTTACAACTTCAGGTTTTCCAACTGTTAGAGTTCCTGTTTTATCAAGCACTAAAGTATCAACTTTTGCCATAGTCTCAAGTTGAGCAGCTTCTTTAAAAAGTATCCCTCTTTTTGCCCCTAAACTAAGCCCTACCAAAGTAGCAACAGGTGTAGCTAAAGCCAAGGCACAAGGACAAGCTATAACTATAACAGAAACAGCAACCATAAATGAGATTTCAAAACTATGTGGCCAAAACCACCAACCTAAGAATGTTAAAAGTGAAAGTATTAAAATCGTACTAGAGAAATACTCACTAAGTTTATTTGCCATTTGCTGAATTTTTGGTTTTTTATTTATAGCACTCTCTAGTAATGTTACTATAGTTGAAAGGGTTGAGTGTTTAAAATCTTTAGTAACTCTAAATTGAACATCTGCATCTATACTTACTGTTCCACTTATAAGTTT
>JAMOQV010000097.1 GCA_027068615.1 Helicobacteraceae bacterium
AACGACCCTACAGCATTTTGTATAAACTACATAGATGAAAGAAATAAAATCTTTTATGTTTATGATGGATTTTATAAAAAGGGTTTGTTAAATAACCAGATAGCAAAAGAGATAAAAAGACTACAAGCCCATAAGCATATCATCTATGCAGATAGTGCAGAGCCTAAGAGTATAGACACTTTAAAGGCTGATGGAGTTGTTAGAATTAGAAGTGCTATAAAAGGCAAAGATAGTATAAATGCTGGTATAGATTTTCTACTAGATTATCACATAGTTATAAATGCACATCTAAAAGAGTTTAAAAATGAAGCAGATAACTACTCTTGGGCTATTGATAAAAAGACAAACAAACCTACAAACAAACCGATAGATAGTTTTAACCACTTTTGGGATGCTTGTCGTTATAGCATATCTAGTAAAGTTAAAAAAGTTGGTAAAGCAACATCATTTAAAGTTGAGTTGTTATGATAGTTGATGTACCACCTACTTATCTTTTAAACATACTAGATGCACAAACAGCTAAAAAGGTTTGGAGGGAGTTGTCAGGCTGTAGGCTTTACTTCCCTAAGTGTAAATGTGAACACGATGAGATAAGAACGATATATCATCAAATGGGCGATATAAAAAGGGTTGAAAAGATAAAAAGACTATCTGATATGTTTGAAAAGAGTGAAGAGCAGATAAGAAGAGTAACAGCTATACAAAAAGGGTTATTTGATGAACTTTAGCGAAATTAGTAAAAAACTATATGAGAGTGTTTTATATGAGTATAATCATCAAGATATAACTACTAAAAAGGCTTTTAGTGTTTTGCTAGATGAGAAGTTAAAACTCTTTGATGATGAAGCTAAGGAGATTATAGAAACTCTTATAAATGAAAGTTTAGCTAACTCTATAGCATCAGATGTTGTTAAAACCGTGATGCCTGATAGTTTAGAGTTAAGCAGTAGGTTATATAAAAACTCTTCTAAGGTTGCTAAAGAGAGTTTAGAAATCTTACACGGTGGTATAAAGTCTAAAAGAACTATACAAGAGATAAGTAAAAGGTTATATGATGGTTATGATTTTAATGATAAAGAGGTTTTAGATATAAAGAAGAAATTACCACTTTTTATAAGAGATGAGCTAAAAAAAGATGGTGTAAGTGCTGAGTTTAAAAAGTATGTTGATAATCTCAAAACTAAGCCGTATAAGATAGCCCTAAAAGGT
>JAMOQV010000098.1 GCA_027068615.1 Helicobacteraceae bacterium
TTATGAAAATATGCAAAAAAATGAGCTGGATTTTTGCCCACTCTACAAAGATAACAAAAAATGCCACGATATGCAAAAACTAAACTGCTACCTTTGTGCTTGTCCAAACTTCCGTTTCAATGATGATATTATAAAAGTTATAGATGGCAAAAAACAATATAGCTTTTGTGATATATCTTCAAAAGATGGAGAACAAGGTATCTACGGAGATAAAATCCACCAAAACTGCACAAACTGTTCAGTCCCACACCATAAAAGTTATGTAGAGAAAGTTTTTGATTATGATTGGGGTAGGATGATGGCTAAGTGTCATTTTTAAATTCTATTATAGTACCAAAACCACGGCAACACTCGCTATAGCCCCTTTCTCACTCGGATATGCTATAATAATTAAAACAGTTGGTGTTTGATTTTTAGTGTTATAGCCCCCTTTCTCACTCGGATATGCTATAATCTTTGATAAAATCTGCCTCATAAAAACCACGTTATAGCCCCCTTTCTCACTCGGATATGCTATAATCTCTCTAGTTGGCTGGAATAAACATTTTGAGTTATAGCCCCCTTTCTCACTCGGATATGCTATAATACGACACTTTAAGCCCCTTATTACAAGGGGTTTAGCAAAGATTTTAGATAAAAAATTTACTTTATTTTCTGCAAAATATTACTTTTTACTAGATTTTTTTTTAAAAAATATTCTTTTTTTGATGAATATTTTTTATCTTTTTCATAGATTTTGTTACGATTTTACTCATTTATTCAAAAAAGTAAAAGTTGTTTACTCTCACACTTTTCCTCCTCTTTTTTTTCACCTACTAAGATTTCCATCTTTGAGTATTGTAAGTCTGTTATGGAAAGCATCCTTATATTACCTTTTGATGGAAGATGCTCTTTTACCCTTTTTTTATGAGTATCTACACTATCATCACCTTTACAGATTCTTGCATATACTGAGTACTGCATCATCATAAAACCATCTTTTAGAAGAAATCTTCTAAAGTCTGTATATTTTTGCTTATCTTTTTTTGTTTTTGTAGGTAGATCAAAAAATACAAAAAGCCACATAAACTTAGCCATCTTATATAAGTAAGAGAGCATAAATAACTTCATAGCCAACAACATTTAAAAGGTTTAGATTTGAGGCAAACTTTGCTTGGCGATACTAGTATCGTTAAGCAAAGTTTAACAAAGAAGATAATCCTTTTA
>JAMOQV010000099.1 GCA_027068615.1 Helicobacteraceae bacterium
ATCTCTTTTAAAAGATTTTAATCCATCTAAAAGTAAATTTGGAGTCAAATGCTTTGTATTTATAGCTAATTTTTCTAATTCTGAAGGAAAAGAGTATTCAACTATTAAAGATTTTATAGATTTTTCTCTATTTAGTATAGAAATTGCATTTTCTAAAGATAGTGTATCTGATGTTATCATTTCTGTTTGAAATGCTTTTATACTTTCATTATCTGAATTAGTATATTTTTTAAAATCCCACCATTTATTTACCCTATCTTTGGACATTCTATTGTCGAACTCTGGTTATAAAGATATATGAAGTTATATCAAAATCAAAAGATAAATTTGATAAACTATATGCAAATAGATGTAAAGAGTTAAAAGATAAAAATATCACAAATTTTGATGGTGTTTTTAAACCCAAAATAGGATAATAAAAAATGTTAAAAATACTATTTTCACCATCAGAGGGAAAAAATTCTGGTGGCAATGAGATAAAAAAAGAGCTTTTAGGCTCAAACGATGCAAGGGATAAGATTTTAACCACTTATAATGATATAGTTAATTCTAAAGATGAAGATAAGATAAAAAAACTTTTTGGTTTTAAAAAGTGGAGTGATTGTGAGCCGTATATCTGCGATATATTTAACTCACCTTTGATGTGTGCTATAGAGAGATATAAAGGTGTAGCTTATGATTATCTTGAGTATAACTCTTTAAATGAAAATGCAAAAGAGTATCTTAAAAAAAATACTATAATTTTTTCTAACCTTTATGGAGCTATATTAGGTGGCGATAGTATAGCAAACTACAAAGTAAAACAGGGAAATTCTATAGGAGATATTGAGCCTGATAGATTTTATAAAGATAGATTTTCTTATCAACTTGATTTATACTTTAGTAATGATGAGATTTTAGATTTACGAGCTGGTTATTATGATAAATTTTACAAACCAAACAAACCATTTACAACTCTAAAGTTTTTAAAAGATGGCAAGGTTGTAAGCCACTGGGCAAAGGCTTATCGTGGACTTGTTTTAAAAGCCATTGCAAAAAACAATATCACTAGCATCAAAGAGTTTATGTCACTAGAGATAGATACACTTAGTGTTCATGAGATAAAAACCATAAAAAACAAGACTGAGATTGTGTATAATATCACAAACTAAAAACCTGAGTTCGATAATACAATGCCAAAAGATAGGGTAAATAA
>JAMOQV010000100.1 GCA_027068615.1 Helicobacteraceae bacterium
AGTTTACCCCTTACACCTATAAAAAAAGGTTATGGAGTTTACCTAGAAGATTTTGAGGGCAATAAGTTTATAGATGGCATCTCTAGTTGGTGGGTAAATCTTTTTGGACACTCAAACCCATATATAAATGAAAAGGTAAAAGAGCAGTTAGACACATTAGAACATGTTATACTTGCTGGTTTTACTCAAGAGCCTATCATAAGACTATCTGAAAGGCTTGTAAAACTTACACCAAATGGTTTAGATAAATGTTTTTATGCAGATAATGGTTCATCAGCAGTTGAAGTAGCTTTAAAGATGAGTTTTCATGCTCATAAAAACGATGGAAAACTAAAAGATACTTTTGTATCTCTAAAAAACTCTTATCACGGTGAGACGATAGGGGCTTTAAGTGTTGGTGATGTTGAACTTTACAAAGATACTTATGAGCCATTACTTATAAAAACCATACAAACAGCAGTACCTAAAGATATGAGTATAGAAGAAGCAAAAAAAGCAGGTGTTGAGTTTGAAAAACTATGTCAAGAAAAAGCAGATAAATTAAGTGCTATCATACTTGAGCCTTTGGTGCAAGGGGCAGGGTATATGCATATGTATCATCCACATTTTTTAGAGATAGTTCGTGAAGTTTGTACCAAGTATGATGTGCATCTTATAGCAGATGAAGTTATGGTTGGTTTTGGTAGAACTGGGTATATGTTTGCTTGTGAGAGTGCTAACATAACACCTGATTTTTTAGTTTTATCTAAAGGAATAACAGGTGGTTACTTACCACTTTCAGTTGTTTTAACAACTAATGATATTTATGCAAAGTTTTATTGTGATTATAACGAGCATAAAGCATTTTTACATTCACACTCTTATACTGGAAATGCACTTGCTTGTTCAGCTGCTAATGCTACTCTTGATATATTTGAAAATGAAAATATAATCGAAAAAAATAAAGAAAAATCAGCATATATGTTAGAAAAACTTAAAAAGTTTGAAAAACTAGACAATGTAAAAAGCATCAGACAAACTGGGATGATAAGTGTTGTTGAGTTAGATGGTTATAAGCCAGAAGAGAGGATAGGGCTAAAAGTGTATCAGTATGGACTTAAAAATGGTGTACTTTTAAGACCTTTAGGGCATATAGTTTATTTTATGCCACCATATATCATAACCTATGAAGAGATAGATAAGATGATGGATAC
>JAMOQV010000101.1 GCA_027068615.1 Helicobacteraceae bacterium
GACTTAATAGTAAATATGGGTGCCTACTTTTCTACTTTTTCTTATAATTCACAAGATAATAATCGAATAAATTTAGCTTCAAACTTTTACTAAGACCACGATGTAAACTAATCATATTTTTCATGTGAGAGAAGACGCCACCTTCAAGTGCATTTGTTGTGTTTGATATAGCTAAGTTCTTGTGATTTTTATAAGTAAATAGGTAAGGTAAATTAGTTCTCAAACTTCTGTAAGCAGCTCTAATTCTTGGATGCGTATAATGAAGTTCTCCAGTAGTTGATGATACACTTTTTTCCTCTAGAAAATCTTTGTAAGTTTCGTACCATTCATCAAGTTTATTTGTAAAGTTTCTCTCTGTAGTTTGAGTAAGTCTTGAAACTATTTTCTTGAGATCTTTACTAGCTTGAAGTTTTGGTCTCATTGTAATATATCGTTGTACAATCTTTTTCTGATGGAAGTGACACATTTGTATTGGAATGTTTTTAAAAGCCTTGTTTAAGCCTCTCTTCCCATCTAAAGTTGCACTTGTAATTGTATATCCAAGTGTAATAAGCTCTTCTTTTAAATATTTGTAGTCTTTGATAGTTTCACTCTCAATATGCTTCCAGATAAGTATCTCTTTTGACCAAACATCTTTGAATACTAGAGTGCCAAGCTTATCTTTTCTTTTTCCATAAAAAGTAGCATCACATACTAAGTTTACAGCTCTTGGATTATGTACTTTTATATCTACAATATATTCATCTCTTTGCTTCACTATCCAGCCTATTGATTTAGAATATTTTACTGAAAGTTGTTTGAGTGTTTGTCGTTGTAAGAAGTACTCTTTGAATATCACTTCTTGTAGTTGTTCGGGTCTTCTTTTTGAGCTAAAAGACGTTCTACAATCTTTACAAAAGTATCTTTTTATTCCTCTTCTTGAGCCTTTAGAAATAACGTTCTTAGACTTGCAATTTATGCATATTTTAGAGCTTTTTTACAGCCATTTGTAAATAAACCTTTTTTTACTACCAATATACCATAGCCTGTGAAGTGTTTTAAGCACCCATATTTACTATTAAGTCGACTTTTTTCATTATAAGAAGTTTAAATGTGGATTAAATGTTTGTAGTTAAAATTAAATTTCTTATACATATATTATCGACTAAATTTAGATAATAAACAAGGGCATATAGAAATATTTTTATTTTA
>JAMOQV010000102.1 GCA_027068615.1 Helicobacteraceae bacterium
CTAAAAACTTTTCGCATCTCTGTGTTAAATAGGGATATACCCTAAAACCTATAATTTTTGGGCAATTATAGCTTATAAACTTGAAAAATGTCTTTATTTTGAAATGTAATTTAAGATTGATTTTTTATATGAATGTATTTAAGAATAATAAGTGGATATGGTGCACCCTCAGGGAACCACGAATAGCTTATTTTAGGGATATACAAAGGATAAATAAAATACATATCCCTATATCTATCCCTAAAATAAAGTGTGCTATTACTTATCAACCCATTTATAAATATCAAGTATAGATATTCTATTTTTATCATTCTCAATGAGATAAGTAATCGTATAACCTTTAAAAATCATATCTCTTACATTCTCATCATCATAGTTTTTTGATTGCTTAAACCTATATGGAAAGTTTATCAAATTATTTATTTTATTATCCAACTGACTTTTAAAGTTTAAGGCTCTATTTTTACTATCTTTAGCAATAAATGAGAGTATAATTTTTAAAGCACTTAGATATTCTCGTTTCCTTACAATATACATCTATAAAGTTCTTAAAAATTCATTTATATCTCTATCATACTCATCTTGAGTTAATAATATAGCTTCACCATTTTTTACTTCTTCAACAGCTTTAGTTATTCTTGTTCTTGCTTCATCTTTTGAGATAGCAGAGTAACTATCATCTATAGACAGCTTAACAAACTTTACAAAGTCTTTTAACAAACTTTGAGTATCATCTCCATAATTAGAAGTTAAAAAGTTTTCAATTTCGGGATTATTTATTTGGATAGTTTGCATTATAACAACCTTACAAGATAAATAAGTATTTACTTATATCATCTCAATTTTATTTTAGTTATTATATCATTTTTAGTCTTATTTTCTTGGGATATTATAGTTTGTTACTTTTTGTAAAATGGTTAAAAGTATGTTATTTATAGAGTTAAGTGTACCCTCAAGGTGCACCCTAAGAAAATTTAAGAAAATAAATTGATTTATAAAAGTGGTTGAAAGTCCATAATTTAGGGAGTTTAAGTATGGTGCGCCCGACACGATTCGAACGTGTGACCGCTGGTACCGCAAACCAGTGCTCTATCCAGCTGAGCTACGAGCGCACACCGTCTCTTGTTTAAGAGGTTGAAATTTTATCATTTTAAACTTATAGAAAAATAAAAAAGATAAATTATCTAAA
>JAMOQV010000103.1 GCA_027068615.1 Helicobacteraceae bacterium
GGGCATTATGAGCATGTAATATCTTCACTTCTTTATTGGATATTATTAATCCATCAAGTGTCTTTGTTATTATCTCATGTAATGAAATATCATCATCAACAAGTAAAATTTCCAAAAAATCTATGGACATATCAGCCCTCCAATTCTCATCTATATATAAGATCTATTTGTTCATTTTAATACATTTAAACTAAAATTATATTGAATAACAATAACTAATGTAAGATTATTTTAGAAGTAGATTTCATTAAAAAAGAATTATCAGTGAGTATGAATTTAGCTTAGCGCTCCAAAACTACTCAAACTTTTTTTTGAGTATAATCTTCTAAGAAAATAAAAAAATCTTTTTTAGAGATAGGTTTTGAGTATAAATAGCCTTGCAGTATGTCACATTCCATATCGCGTAGCATATCGGCATGCTCTTGTGTCTCTACACCCTCTGCAACTGTTGTAAGACCTAATGAGTGTGCCATAGATATAATTGTTTGGGCAATGATTCTATCTTCTTCATCTTCTGTAATTCCCATAACAAAAGATTTGTCAATTTTAAGGGTATTGATTGGAAATTTTTTGAGATACGATAGAGAGGAATGCCCTGTTCCAAAATCATCAATGGCTATGGTAACACCAAGAGCTCTTAATTCAGATAAAATTCTAAGTGTATTATTCATATTTGACATCGATATAGACTCAGTAATTTCAAACTCTACCTGAGAGGGATCAATACTGTACTTACTTAGCATAGAAGCTATAAAGGGCACTAAATCAGAGTCTTGAAACTGTCTTGCAGAGAGATTGATTGCTATTTTTAGTCCAAGAATATTTTGCTTATTTAATTCTTGTATGGTTGCTATCGCGTTTTCAGTTATGAGATTGCCTAGCTCAATCATAACACCTGTACTTTCAGCTATATAGATAAAATCATCTGGGTAGATAAGCCCTTTGGTAGGGTGGTTCCATCTTACAAGTGCTTCAGCACCTTTAACTAACTTGCTATCTGCATCAATTTTAGCTTGGTAATAGACCTCTATTTGAGATTTACTTTTTATAGCTTCAGTTAAATCTTGCTCAAGAGTTAATTGTTTATCTATAAAATTACCCATTGATTGAGAGTATATTTGGTATTTATTTCTTCCAGAATTTTTTGCTTCATACATTGCTGTATCTGCATTTCTAATAAGATCATCAGAGTTTTTTCCATGCTCAGGGTAGATGGCAAAACCTATGCTTGAGGTAATATAAAGCTGATGAGTGTTTATAGTGTGTTTCGTTTGTAGTGCTTGTTGTATTTTATGTACAACCTTGTATACATTCTCTTCATTTTCAATATTTGGCAATAAAATAAGAAACTCATCCCCTCCAAGTCGAGATAAAGTGTCAGATTCTCTAAGTTGTGCTTGTAAAAGTTTTGCAATATAGATAAGCAATTCATCCCCTACACTATGACCTAAAGTATCGTTTATAAGCTTAAAATGATCAAGGTCTAAAAAGATGACAGCTAGTTTTGTATTTTCTCTTTTGGCTATTTGTATATTGTATAACATTCTTTCTTTTAAGAGTAATCTATTCGCTAAACCTGTTAATGAATCATAATAGGCTAATTTTTCAATTGTTTTTTTATTTTCAATGTCGGCAGTAATGTCCATACTAATTGCAGTGAGTTTTATACTAGCATCTTGTTTTTTTCTTACTTTTCCTCTTGTTTGCATATAAATTATTTTATTGTTTTGTGTTTTTAGTGCATAGGTGATATCAAATTTAGAACCATTTTTTATGGCCAAGTTAAGTATATGCTGTACCCGTGAAAAGTCCTCTTGTACAATTAAATTTAGGAACTCTTCCCATGTAAATTTTTTGTTTAATTTTATACCAAGTATCCTATAATATTCATCGCTTAAAACAAAAGTATTATTTGTTATATCGTAGTCTAAACTTCCAACTTTCGCCATTCTTTGTGCATCTTTTAGATGTGCTTGACTTTGAAATATTTTACTATTAAGCATTTGTAGCTCATTTAAAAAGAGAATGATGTTGTCTATCATAATATTTGCTGATTTTGAAATAGAGGAGATTTCATTTTTTTTAGAAGTATCTAAATTAAGTTTTTTAGGGTTTTTAGGTGTAAAACTCTTAAGAGATCGATCTAATAATGTAAGCTCCTTAAGAGAGCTATAAAGAAAATAGCTTAAAAAAAGTATGAATAAAAAAAAGATTGCAAGACCAAAGAAATACCATCTGTTAAATTGATCCATATATGCTTTAAGTTCTTGATTGGAGTAAACAATATTGAGCTTACCCATTTTTTCTTGTGTAGCAGGGTCTATAAGATCTACTGTTGTAAAAAGTTCACCCTTTGAATGGTACTCTTGTATTGTTGTGTTATGGTGAGAATAGATTTTTGGTTTATTATTTATTCTTTTTATTTCAATGAGTAAAACATTTGGATTGTTTAGTGCTTTCTCTGCTATCTCAGATACAGCTTCATCAAATCCGTAACTTACATTTAAAGCAATAGTAGGTGCAATATAGTCTGCAATAATAGAGATTTTTTCTTTTTCTTGTGTAGAGTAAGCTTTTTGAAAAACATCTTGTACCACAAATGTTACAAAAAGTAAGAACACAGTAGCAAATATAACAATAGATACGATAGCTTTAAAAGTAATAGAATATATATTTAATTTAGGCAAAATCACAACTTTTAGTAGTTATTAGCACTCTATTTAGAGGAAGTGGTATAGTATCTGTATAGATGACTGATATATCAATTAAAATTGGTCTAAGAGATATATTGTTCTCCCTGATGGCTTCTAGGTTTAGCAAAGGTTTTGTCTTTTTACCTACCTCTAAAGAGATCATAATGCCATATTTCAAGTCCTCTTTAGTGTAAGCAAAAGTAATGGCATTGTCTTTATTTGCTTTTTGTACAGCTTTTTGTGTGTTATGTTTTGTAGATGGAAATATGTAGTACATATTGGCATGTGCATTATCAATTTTATTGTAATTTACAAGTTGTATATCAAGCTTATAGGAATTTATTCCATTTTTATATTTTTTTAAAATTTGTTTTTTAAGAAATTGAGCACTTTTATACTCTCCTCTTTCGTACACAAGAGCAATAGATATGGTTTTGTCTATACTCTTTTTTTGAAAGTTATAATCCATAAGGTATATTTTTGGGAGAAGTAATGCATGCATATTTAGTAAAGATTCATTAATATGAGATGCATATATAGAAGTGATAAATGTTATGAAAATAAAAAATGCTTTCATGTTAAAATTCCATATTTGCTTTTAGCAAAATATTTCTTCCACCAGCATAAAAATTATTGCTAGTGCTATGTTGAGGAAGTGCATAGTATGTCCCTCTGTTGAAAAGATCTTTAACAATAAGGCGTAGTGTGAAATCTTTGTATACATAAGAGATTGTTTGGTCGTAGAGTACAGAACTAGAAAAGTTACTTCTTAAATCACCTTCCGCACGTTTAGATGAAGATATATATTTAATAAGTGAACCTATATTAAATCCATTACCAATATCGTAATATAGAGCAGTGGAGGCTAAAATATTGGCAATATCAGGGAGAGACTTTCCATCTGCATCTTTTGCATTAACATAACTAGCTAAAAAATTTATCTCTATATTATTGTTAGGTGTGTAATCTGTTTCTAATTCAATTCCATAAAATTTATTTTTACTATTTTGTATATATTTGTTATTTATGAGATCTTTTGTTATAAGGTCTTTTATTTGACTTATGTATGTATTTATTTTTAGCTTATAGTCTTGATTTTCTTTAAAGACCATACCAAATTCAAGAGTATCCGATTTTTCAGCTTTTAGTGTATTGTTAGAGGTGAGTTCTACCCATGATGGTGCTCTAAATGCATGAGAATATTGAGCTTTAAATCTTATAATATCTGTTGCTCTATACACGATTCCTAGACTTGGAGAGATAGAGTCTCCAAAATCATTGTAGTTGTCATATCGTAAGCCTGCAGATATATCTATATCTGATGCTATGGCATATTGGTCATTAAGATAGAGTGAAATGGTATCTCTTTGTAGATTAGGATCTGAAATAGGATTACCTATTGAAAAATTACTTTTGAGTGTTTTTGCATGCTCATATTTAAAACCAAGTAAAAGGTCATTGTTTTCTAAACTTTTGGAATTGAAATCTGCTTGTGCATAGTAACTGTTTTCAGAGTAGTTTGCATGAAGGCTACTGAGTAAAGCAGGATGGGCAGCATCAACATCCTGAGTATATTTTGTATATCCTGCTAGGAGTTTAATGCTGTTATGTTTAGAGAAAGAATTTACATATGATAGTTCACTAAAAATTGTACGATTAAGATTACTTAGTTTACTAAGTGAAGTATCTGGAACTCCTAAAACACCATATGCATTACCAGCTTTAGTTTGAGTTAAACGTGAGATGAACCCGAAATGTTCATTAGAAATTTTTAGACCCACAGAGTAGTTTTTAATATGTTCATCAATATCTCTTACTTGCTTCTCATTTTTTTGATAATAGCTGTCTAAGGCAATATGAAAGTCAGAGATATCTCCTGAAACTAAAGCACCACCTTTTTGATTATGATAACTTCCAACAGATAAGAAAGCCTCATTTTGAGTTTCTCTATTTGCACTTTTAGTAATAATATTGATAACACCACTAATAGCCCCTGAGCCATAAAGGACAGACCCTGCACCACGAATAACTTCTATGCGTTCAACAAGTTCTAAAGGAAATTCAAGGTAATGATAGATGGAACCGCGATAGGAATTGTTTATAGTAACCCCATCAACCATAAGTTTCACTTCACCCTTTTGTGAAACGCCACGAAATACAACAACAGGAACACCAGAGATTTCGCGTTTAGTTTGTACACCTGGAACTTGCGAGAGAGCTTCAAAAACAGTATCTATACCAATTTTTTGAAGTTTATCACTTTGCAATATAGTAATAAAAGAGGGGACATCATCGATGTTGAGTTTTGTTTTGGTGGCAATTTCACTTACTTCATCAAGGCTAGATAAAAAATCTGTTTCCAAATCTATATCTTCATTTGCTAGAACTAAATTGACTAATAACAAAAAAGATAATAAAGATTTCATGATTTTTCCTAACAATAATAGTTTATAATAGAATTATAAACTAATTTAACTTAATTAGTAAAATTATTTTAAAAGTTTAGACTCTTTTAGTTGAGGGAAAAGCTCTATTACTTTACCTGCTCTCTCTTTTGGAATTTGAATGAGAAGAGGTTTTTTCTTTTTATCTAGCCAGTTTACTATTTTTTTTAGATCGTTATATTTCATAGAAGTACATCCAGCAGTCCCCGCACCCTGAAACTTTTCAATATGTAAAAATATGCAAGAACCTCTTTTGTTTTGAGCTTTTGGGTTATGTTTTACCACTACACCAATAGTATATTGGTTGTCATCGCGTTTCATATGCTCAAAGCTTTTTTCATCTCCATGGGCTTGAATGATTTGGTTATAGAAGGGAGAGTGTGTATCATCTACACAAATTAAATCTTCTGATGCAAATAAATAGGGCATCTTATAATTCCCGTTTTTTGCATAACCGAAAATATCGCTGAGTTTAAAGATACCTGCAGGAGCTTTTTTATCACCTTCATATTTGAGTACTTCACCTTTTTTAAGAGGAAAATTATACTCTCCTATTCCCCAGCCTAAGCCATTTTTACCAAGGTTTACATCTATGGTGTCAAAAACTTTTTTTCCATCTTCATAACACTCAAGTTTTGCTTTGGAAGTGCTCATATTATCACTTACAACAAGGATTATTTGCTCAGATGAAAAGAGGTGAATTGAAATAATTAGTAAAATTAAGAAACTTTTTATCATAATGTATGGTACTATTAGAAAGATGTGATTTAAATTAATTTTTGGAAAAAATATTATGAGTATAAAAATTAGAAATGCAAAGAGTGATGATGCTCCTTTTTTAGCACAGATGATACTGCAAAGTTCTCGTGCTGGTAAAAAGGATGGAATGTTTGATTTGGTCTTTGAAACAAACGATGATAAGATTCTTTTAGAAAAGCTAGCAAAGCTAACTCAGACAGAAGCAAAAAACTACTGCCATTTTAGAAACTTTTTAATTGCAGAGCTTGATGGGAAAAGTGTGGGGACACTCTGTGCTTATGAGCCACGTATTGCTACAAAAGATGAGTTTGTAGCTGCTCTTCGTGAAGTTGGATGTGGGGAGAGTGTTGAAGAGATTCTTGAGCCTTTCTACAGCTGTGAGTTTTCACTAAATAAACGCACACTTATGTTTGATTTTATGGAGGAGTTAGAGGGCTTTATTGATGTTGGTGTTTTAAAAGCACTGATGCAAAAATCACTTCTCACTGCAAGACTCAAAGGGTATAGAATTGCCCAAACTATCATTGAAATTGGCTCACTAGAATCAGAGCTGTTTTATAAAAAACTTGGCTTTCATAAAGTAGATCAGATAGAGTGTGAACTCTATAAGGAAAAATTTGGCCGTGCAGGCCTTATGCTTTTAGCAACTGAGTTCTAAGGTTTATCCATAGAACTCTCTTACACCTCTCTTTTTCCATCGCTTATAGCAATTTTTCTAGCACTCTATACCAAAAATGTTTTTGTCTCACTTTTTGGTGGTGTTCTCCTTGGCTTACTTCTTCTTCATAATTTTAACCCTTTAGAGAGTATCTCTGCTGTCATCTCACTTTTCTTTATGCTTTTACAAGAAGCTTGGATCTTAAAAACTCTCGCCTTTGCTATTTTAGTTGGAAGTGTGATGAAACTTTTAGAAAAAGGTGGAGGTATAGAGGCCTTTGTTTATTATATGGAAAATCAAAAAAGTTTTGTAAAAGATCAACGATCTGCTCTACTTGTACCTTTTTTCATAGGTGTTTTTATTTTTATTGAATCTTCTATCACCTCTTTGATTGCTGGAGCTGTTGGAAAACCGCTTTGTCAAAGTCAAAAAATATCTTCAGAAAAATTAGCCTTTGTTTGTGATAGTACCTCCGCTCCTGTAAGTTCACTTATAGTTCTCAATGGTTGGGGTGCACTACTTCTTGGATTGATAACTACTCAGATAGAGAATGGGATGATAAGTGGAGAGAGTGTAGAGATATTGATTGACTCTGTTTTGTATAATTTTTATGCGATGAGTGCCTTAATGGTTACTTTTCTTACTATCTGGTTTGGCATAGATTTAGGAGCAATGAAAAAGGCTAAGTTTAAGCCCTCAAAGCAAAACTATAAAACCTCTTCAGATAAATCTATGGGACTGATGCTTTACCCTATACTCCTTATGATAGGGAGTGTCTTTTTCTATCTTTATATAACAGGTGATGGAGATATCCTCAAAGGGAGTGGCTCAAGCTCTATCTTTTACACGATGCTTACAACACTGTTCTTTATACTAGTGTATTAT
>JAMOQV010000104.1 GCA_027068615.1 Helicobacteraceae bacterium
TGAAAGATTTATTTAAAGAACTTGGGAAGTTGCTATATGATATTGTTAAAATTTTATTAGCAGTTGCAGTTGTAGCACCATATATCAAGAATGAGCCAACTCCTTTTATAATTATCAAGTTTATTATAATTTTAGTTATACTTGGTTCTATATTAATATTTTTAGGAGGTGAAAGATGGAAGAAACAGTAAGAACACTTATGTATTCAATTATACCATTAGCAATAATAATACCTATAGTTGCTTATTTTTTTCATAGAAGACTTACTCGTTTTACATCTCATAAGGTGTAAAAGAGTGTCGAAAAAGGGAAAAAGGGTGTCACAAAAAGGGTGTCAGGCACTCTTTTATTAGATTAAAGGAAAAAAATGTTTGGTATTGCATTTGATATAGATATAAAATGTTATAAAGATTATATAAAAGAATTAGATACAGAATTATCAGAAGAAGAAGCAGAAAAAAAAGCCAACAATAGATTAGCAAAAGTATATAAAGAGATAGAAACTGCTATGAATACAGCTGGATTTTTAAGATTACAAGGAAGTGTTTATCGTTCAGATAAAGATAGTATAGATGCTGTTTTTGATGCTGTTGATGAATTATCAAAGATAGATGGTTTTAATGATTGTGTTAAAAGTGTTCATGGGTTTGAGATGAAAGGTTGGTCTGATTTGAAGAAAAGACTTAAGAACTAAAGCACTCAGGAAAAGGGTGCAGGGAAAAGGGTGTCAGGCACTCTTTTCTGTTCCACCTCTCCTGAGACTGTGAAATAACCCAAAAAGGGTGTCACAAAAAGGGTGTCAGGCACTCTTTTATGCATTTTCTTATTTCTACCTTAATTTATTTTCTTCCACAGAATTTAACATTATGTTAATCAGATAGTTTTAACACATATTTATATATAATTAAACTATGAAGAAATTATATAGACTTACTGAGAATATCTCTTTAGCAGTATTGGCAAATAGTGTTTATTCACTTTTTCATCAAACTTCTGCTTTAGAGGGATATATAGCAATAGGTAGTATATATATTATGTATATTGCGATTTTATATCAGGAGGATTAAAATGAGTGGTCAAGAAATAGTAGCAGTATTTATTACTATCTTAGCAATTTTATCAACAGTTGGATTGATATTGAAAAAAAAAGGTGTTTTACACTAAAAAAAA
>JAMOQV010000105.1 GCA_027068615.1 Helicobacteraceae bacterium
TGTAACAATTCACTATAAATCGCTCGACCCTCTTCGATACCCTCATAACTCATCTCTCGTATGCTAACCATATAAGGTGCTGTTGTTTCTACAAGTATAAAAAGAAATGTATCAACCCTATAACCTAGTGAACTTATAACATCAGTATAAAAAGCCGACTGAGTTCCATAACCAAAATTTAAGATAGACTTTTCAAAATCATTTATATCTTTTGTGGTTTTTAAGTCGATAACAACCCCTAAATCTTCACGATAGTAGTCGGCTTTACATTTAACAGGTATTCCATCAAAGTTGCTTATAAAAGCCCTTTCAGCTACACCATTGCTAAGAAAATTACCAGCTATGGCATTGACTCTTTCAGCCATTTCAGCAACTTGTTCATACACTTGTTTAGATAGTATAGTTTTATCTTTTGCTGTTTCTAACCAATTAGCTTTAGCTTCTTTGTAGGCTTTTGAATTTTTGTTTAACTCGCATCCCTCAAAATCTTCTACAATAAAATCATCATTAAAGCTTTCAGGTTCTAGCACAAGTTTATGAACTGCACTACCTAGTTCAATAGATGGGGAAGATAATTTAAAAAGGTGCTTATTTTCATAATGCAATACACTCTCTTTTAAAAGTCTAAAATCACTATTGCTTAGGGCATCTATTGCGAAGTATTCTTTATCACTCATCTTGAGCATTTTTCGTATATGTTCTTGAGGCATCACACTCATTTTCTCATCTCCTTAAAGTATTTTTTATATTTTTTAACTGCTTTTTTATAGTAAGCTTGATTTTTTGACAGTGTTGTCATAACTCATACCTCCATAGTATGTATTTAACTTTGTAAACTTGGTAAAGGTGGATAAATCTTTTCATCAATCTTCTCCCCAACTTTCTTTATAACTTTTATGTATATTATAAGAAACTATTATTAGACATATTGCACAACTTGTTAAAATAAACTCCACCATTTGCATTCCTTTTTTTGATTTTTTTCTATAAGCGATAGGGCTTTACCTATGCTTATCTTGTTTGTTTTGCTTATGAAGTTGAGTATAAGCATCTGTTTTTTTGCATCCATTTTTTACTCCTAGTGTTAAGGTTTTAAACACTCATAGAACCACACAAACGGCTAGACCCCTACCGTTTCAATAAATAACCAACATTTATTTTTTT
>JAMOQV010000106.1 GCA_027068615.1 Helicobacteraceae bacterium
ACTTTATCAGCGGATTTATCAAGAGCAAGTTTACAAGCATCGCTATCTAAATCCAAGTTACAAATATAAACTCCAGTATCATTGCAGAAAGCTAAAACGTTATTTAGTTGATCTTTATCTTTAATATTCTTAGGAGCTATTACATCTTTTATATTAAGATCATCCTTAGTAAAGTCCACTTTGTATATGGTTTTATCAACCATAAAGGTTACATATTTAGGATATGTACTGTTTATTGGAGCAATTGTTCTTTTTGTATCAGCATCTTGAGCAACAGTTAAATTATCTAGCTTATATTCAGATGGATCAAGAGCATTATATTTTAAAGCAAACACAGATTGAGTATGGGTGGTGTTGTCTTTAGCTGTAACATCTAAATCTACATTTCCTAAAACATAAACATAAGATTTTTTATTAAATAAAGCTTTTGCATTATTATTTAGTTTTCCTATAGCTTGTATTGTTAAAGTAGCAGCGGCACTACCATCTGTAGCACCACTTTTTTGCGCCTTACCCACAATGTTATAAAGAGTTTTATCTCCTAAAGATAAAGTAACGTTACCTGTTTCGGTGTCGGATTTAAGTTCACCATTAATTTTAATATTTAATTTTACATCTTCCTCATATGAACCCTTTTTAGCTAAGTCATAGCCCCATTTTGCTATTTTAGCGGAGCTTAAATCGATGTCGCCACTGCTGCTACTTTTTGCATCAACTTTTACAGAGGAAGAAAAAGAAGTAGGAGGAGCATCAAACGTATAAGCATACATTCCGTCATCTTCAAAAACGTGCTTTTTGTATGTTTTTATCTCTTCTTCATCAGATCTGGTAGATACAATTGTTAATTTCCCTGAATCTTTTTTAACTTCAATTTTTCCTACAGTTGTGGAGGAAGAACCATCATCAATAATTCTATAAATCATTCCGTTTTCTAAAGTTATATTCGCAGTATTGGATAAGGTTTTATTTATACTTGCATCAGGTTTTGTTGCATCTATTGCTACTAGTTTATTGGTACCATCCCAGTATAAATGCACTTCATCATTATCTACATTTAATTTTCCTAAAAGCTCAAGTTTAGATGTATCAATATCGTCTTTGCTTAATGTTGTATTTAATAAGTCAAATACTTTTGGTAGCTTAGCT
>JAMOQV010000107.1 GCA_027068615.1 Helicobacteraceae bacterium
TACTAAAAATCTTATCTCAAAAATGTTGGACTTTTTAGAAAAAATAGAACTTAACAAGCCAAGTGAGCCTACATTTATAAAAAAAGAAAACATACAAATAAATTTATTCGGAGAGGTGGCATAGATGATTAAATATTATGGAACTCCAATAACTCCAAACAAAGTTTTAAAAGATTATATGACAGGAAGAAATACATTAGTAAGTTTTGCACATCCACAGGACATAGATGATTGTTTATCTATAAGCCCTAAAGTGATTATAGATAATGGGGCTTTTAGTTTTTGGACGAAAAAGAAACCCGTTTGCTGGGATGAATTTTATAACTTTTTAGATTTTTATCCAGAGAGAGAATTTTATTTTATACCAGATGTTATAGATGGCAGTGAAAAAGAAAATGATTTTTTATTATCGGAAGCACCCTACGATGATGGTGTTCCTATTTGGCACATTGCAGAAAGCTTTGAAAGATTAGAAAGGTTGGCAAGTGATTATGATTTTATAGCGTTTGGAAGTTCAGGAGAGTACAGCACATTAGGCACTAAAGAATGGCATAGCAGAATGAACGATGCTATGAAAATAGTTTGTGATGAAGACGGCATACCTAAAGTTAAAATTCATATGTTGAGATGTTTAGACCCTTTAATATTTACAAAATATCCATTTTATAGCGGAGATAGCACAGGTTTTGCACGAAATCATAGCCGAGATGGTGCAATAAATATTTTAAATCGTATTGAAAAATACAATAGTCCTAAAAAATATACTTTTAAGAAATATTATAAAACTGAAAACTTACTAGATTTTATGGGGGTGGCATAAATGCTAAAACTAATCAATTATTCAAACAGACAAGACAATGGCTACATTATAGCAGGAATTGTAGATGAAGACTTTATCTTGATGGGCTTTACAGTTGCAGATAAGAACTTAGAGAGATACACAGAGAAGAACTTTAGAACAGCAGAAAAAGCTATGAAGTGGGCGGATGAGAATTATAAGGGGTTAGCGTATGAAGACTAAAGTTATGCACGACATCAAAAGCACAGTTATTAATTTGATACCAGTATCAGCACCACGTCCTAGAGTAGTAACAAAAGTCATCAATGGCAAGAGAGTATCAAGAGCATATAACAAGCCAGAAT
>JAMOQV010000108.1 GCA_027068615.1 Helicobacteraceae bacterium
ATTTTATGGAAAAACTTTTTACCTTTTATCTATCCAACTGCTGGTATGCTTTTTATCTTTACACTTTATCAGGAATATGGTGTTATCTCTATGCTATGGCTTCTTGTAGTAGTTGCTATGACTGATGTTGGAGCTTATTTTGTTGGAAAAAGTATTGGTAAAACACCATTTTGTGAAACATCTCCAAACAAAACTATGGAGGGAGTTATTGGTGGGATAGTAATCTCTACAATCTCTGGAACATTTGCAGGTATGGAGATAGTAGATGTAAAAATTGCATTATTTGTCTCTTTTGTAGTAGCTGTTAGTTCTATATTTGGTGACTTATATGAAAGTAGTTTAAAAAGAAAAGCAGGTGTAAAAGACAGTGGAAATATTTTACCAGGTCATGGTGGAATGTTAGATAGAATAGATGGTTATCTATTTGGTTCTATCGTTATGCTTATATTTTTAAGAGGATTAGCTTAATCCTCTTAAAATACTTAAGAATTTGCACTTATAGCATTAGCAATTCTAAGCATTGTCTCCTCTTTACCGATAACTGCCATAACAATATCAAGACCAACACCACCCATCTTACCTAGAAGTGCGATACGAAGAGGTTGTCCAATCTTACCAAAACCAACTTCCATCTCAGTAATAACCTCTTCCATAAGATGATGATACTCACTTGGTAGATGAATCTCATCTTTGGCTGAAAGTTTTGCTCCAAAGTTATTTAAAATCTCTATAGCATTACCTTTATAAGCTTTTTTAACAGCTTTTTCATCGTAAGATGTAGGTGTCGTTAGTATCTCTTTTGCAAGTGATGCCATCTCTTTTAGAGTTTTTGCTCTCTCTTTTAATGCATCAAGTAAAATCTCTTTTTTATCATGAGAAGTAAGAGTTAAACCATACTCAACTAAAAGTTCTGCTAACTCGTCATTTGGTGTATTTTTTATATAGTGAGAATTTAACCAATCAAGTTTTTCAGTATTGTAGATAGATGCTGATTTGTTTATATCTTTAGGGTCAAACAACTCTATCATCTCATCCATTGAAAATATCTCTTGATCGCCATGGCTCCAACCCAAACGAACTAAAAAATTTAAAAGTGCCTGTGGAGTATAACCCATCTCTTTGTAAGCCATAACATCAGTTGCACCATCTCTTTTACTTAGTTTTTTACCTTGTGAGTTGTGTATCATAGGAACATGATAAAACTTAGGTATATCAAAACCTAGTGCTTCATAAACTACTATCTGTTTAGGTGTGTTACTTAGGTGGTCATCCCCTCTTATAACCTCATTTATCCCCATAAGTGCATCATCTATCGCTACAACAAAGTTATATGTTGGAGAACCATCTGCCCGAGCGATTATAAAATCATCTAAGATATCTTCTGCTTGAAAAGATATATCCCCTTTTACACCATCATGAACAACAATCTCACCACTTTGAGGAGCTTTGATGCGAATAACTGGCTCAACACCCTCAGGAGGTGTACCATCAAAATCACGATATCTTCCATCATACATAGTTCTTTGTTTGTTTGCCATTTGAGTTTCACGAAGCTCTGCTAACTCATCTTTTGACATATAACATTTGTAAGCTTTGCCCTCATCTAAAAGTTGTTTGATATACTTTGCATATATATCATCTCTTTTACTTTGGTACTCTATCTCACCATCGTGTTTTAAACCTAACCACTCAAAAGCTTTTAGTATAGCCTCTGTAGCTTCTTGAGAGTTTCTAGCTTTATCAGTATCTTCTATGCGAAGAACAAACTTACCACCATTTTTTTTAGCCCAAAGATAAGAAAAAAGTGCAGTTCTTAGACCACCAATGTGTAAGTAACCTGTAGGAGATGGAGCAAAACGAGTAACAACCATGTAAAACCTTTATAAAAATTTAGTGTAATTTTAGACGAATGTTTGTTAAAGGTGGGTAAAATAGCGATATATTTTAAAGTAGGTGTATTATATGGGTAAAATTATTTTATTTTTGATGTTGTTTGTTGGTTTGTATGCTCAAGTGGTTGATGGGATAGCTGTTATAGTTAAAGGTCAGGCTATAACTATATATGACATTCAACAAGAGATGAAAAAAGCCAAAGTTGATGCAAAAAAAGCAACAAGTATCTTAGTTCGTAAAAAACTTGAAGATATAGAGATAAAAAAGAGGGGTATAAGTGTTAGTTCTACAGAGGTATATAGTGAGATTAAAAAGATGGCAGAGAAAAACAATCTAACTCTAAACCAATTTTATGATGCGATAAGAAGTTCAAGAGGTATAACTTCAGATGAGTTAAAAAAAACTATCAAAAGAAGGATACTTAACCAAAAACTTCATGCTGCAATAGCTTACTCACATATCTCTGCACCAACTGAAGATGAGATGAAAGACTACTTTAACCTACACAAATCAGAGTTTAAAAATCCTAGCTCTTTTGAAGTTATACTGTACCACTCAAACAACAGACAAAGACTACAACAAAAGATAAACAACCCTATGCTTTATGCACCAGATATCCAAACAAGTGAACAAACATTACCATACAATAAAATCAATCCTAAACTAGCACAGATACTTAAAGATACAAAACCAAATACATTTACACCTATAGTTCAAAATGCAGATGGTCAGTTTATGAGTTTTTATCTAAAAGATATAAAAACACAACAAGAAGTTACATTTGAGAGTGTAAAAAATCAGATGGCAAATGCCATAATGGATGCTAAAAGAGAACAAACTCTAAGTGATTATTTTGCAAGACTTCAACAAAGTGCTGATATAACTGTTTTAAGGATGCCATAGTGTTAAATGATAAAAACTTTATAAATATAGCAACCGAATTAGCAAGTGCTTCAAAGTGTGTTTCTAAACAAGTTGGTGCTGTTATAGTTAAAGATGGTCGCATCTTAAGTACAGGCTATAATGGTACTCCAACTGGTTATACAAACTGTTGTGATTACTGGGATGGAGAGTATACAAAAGAGCATCACGAGTGGAGCAAAACTTACGAAATCCATGCAGAGATGAATGCCATAATTTGGGCTGCAAAAAATGGTATAAGTATAGACGGTGCTACCATATATGTAACACTAGAACCATGTAGTGAGTGTAGTAAAAATCTTATAGCAAGTGGTATAAAAAGAATCGTTTATGCAAAAGAGTATGAGCATACCCACTCTGAGATAATCTCTAAATTTATCAAAGATAATGGGGTTATTATAGAAAAACTTAGTTTGTAAAGCTTTATTTTCTCAGAAATATTTTGTTTGTTATGTAAAAAAACAACCAACTAACAAACAAAATATTAAACAGTCTTTAATACACACTACATCTTTAAAAAAGATATAACCCCTCTTGTTCTAAACCTTTTTTATAATACTTTATCGTAGATATAAGTTTAGCTATATTGTCTTGAGAAGCCGTTATATTTTCATATCGTAGTTGCTTTTTAAAAAGTTCAGAGCCACCATCTTTTTGTATAAGTTTTTCAATATCTTTAGGTATAA
>JAMOQV010000109.1 GCA_027068615.1 Helicobacteraceae bacterium
GGCATACCATTTAAAAAAACAAACCCACTACGGTTTACAAACTCTTTTAACTCTTTAAAATAATCTGTTGAGATAGTACCTATTTCATCCAACACACAATGACTAACTAAAAATCTATCTTTTACTATGTTTTTACTTACCATCTGAAGCATAGAGATATTTATGATACTTTTTACTAAAGTTGAAGTTCCGTTTGAGCCTATATCATCTATGTTTTGTCTCCATTTTAGGTTGTTACCCTTTTCTACTATCCTAAACTCCAGAACAAAACCATCTTCAAGTTCTAAGTACTCTTTTGATGTATTTAACAACTCAACAAGTTCCATTATCTTGTTATCTAGTTCATCTTTTACTTTTTTAGTATCTTGCATCGTTATATCAAACAAGCCATTTAAAAAGCTATCACTATGGTTATCGTAAAACTCTGATAAAGATTTTAGAGTATTTAGTATGTTGTTGTTTGTTTCCTCCTGTCTTATCTCTATACTGTCTATAACATTGAAAGATTTTACTGCTTTTGCCATAACATTACCTAAAGATTTTATCTGAGCATATATATCTAATAAAGCATCGTTAAATATATCTAACTCTTTTGTAATCTTTCTTATCTCACCTTTAAACTGTTCAGACAGTGCATCTTTTAGTGGGGTAAGTTTATCTTTTTGTATATACTCTACCAACTCTTTTGCTGTTTTTGTGTACTCTATATCTTCTATAAAGTCCATCGGGATATCTATCTTAAAAAGGTTGTCAGGTTTTAAATCTTTTAATGATGAGATAACAAGTGCTTTTATCTGAGCCTCATTTGCTTTTATATCTTTGAAAAGATTTATAAGTGTGTTTATATCTTCAACATCAACCTTTTGTATCTCCATACTAAAGTTCAGTATAGCTACATTGTTTATCGTTTTTTGTATATCTTGGTCTTGGATAATGTTGTTGTATCTGTTTAAAAATGACTCAATATTTTCTTTTTTAGACTCTAACTCTTTTATACTATCTAGCATCTTTTTATCTGTATGTTTATATTCTATGGTTAAATGCTCGATTTTTTTAGATATATCTTTTAGTTGGTTCTCTAGTTGTTCTAACTCTTTTTTATAATATGGTATCTTATCTAATTCTGGTTTTATCTCTAAAAAACTATAAACATACTGTCTATTTTTTTCTATATCTAACAACTTTAAAGATATATTTTTCTCTTGTTGTTTTATATCTTGTAAAACCTTTTTATCTACACCATTTTCTTTTAAAACCTCTAGTTTTTCATCGTTATATCTTTTTTCATCCCCTTTTAACTTCTCTTTTAGTGCATCTATCTTTTGTGTATAAGTTGCTTTTAGAGTTGTTATATTGTCTTTTGATTTTTTTATCTCATCAGCTACATACTTGTTTATAGATGCTGTTTTACTCTCTATCTCTTTTGTTAAAACCTCTAATGTGTAAGATATATTCTTTCTTTGTTCTTCAAGTGATATAAAAGAGTTGTTTAACTCTTTTAATGCATCCTCTCTTAGTCTGTTTGCCTCTTTTTTGGCTTCACTTAGATTTATCTCTGCTTCACTTTTGTTTTTTATATAAGACTTTTGTGTTGTGATTAGCTCATCTTTTGTTTTATATAAAACACTTCTTTGGCGATTTTTCTCTTTTGTTTGTAGTGATGCTTCATCTTCTAGTTTATGTTTACTTTTTTGAGTATATCTATTTAACTCTTTTATCTCTGTTTTTACTAAGTCTAGCTCTTTTAAAAGTTTTTCTTGTTCGTACTCATGGCTAAACTCCTCTTCAAACTCTATAGTTAAACCAAATACAGAGTTATCATCTGCACCCTCTTTTACACTAAAGTTTTTTTGAGTAAAAAGTATCTCATCTTTTAGATAAGTTACTATCTTTTCTTTGTTTTTTACATCATTTTTATTTAGATATCCATAAAGATTTTGAGAGTCAAAGTCCAACTTTTTCTCTATAGTTGATTTTTTATCTAAGAGTTGATTTTTAGTTTTTTCATAGTTCTCATTTAGAGTTTTTATAGCTAATGATAAACTCTCTTTTATATTTTGTATCTCTTTTTCAACCTCTTTTATATCTATATCGTTATGGATTATAGATGATTGTATCTCTAAAAGTTTTTTCTCATAAGTTTTTATACTCTCCTCATAGTTTGCTATCTTCTCTTTGTTAAAAGGGAAATGTTGCATCTGCCCCTGTTTTTTGTTAAGTTGTGCAAACTCTTTGTTTAACTCTTTGTCTTTTTTCTCTAGTTCAACTTTCTCATAAACATACCCACTTGTCTCTTTTTGGATTTGTTTCTCTTTATTTTGTATAAGGGTGTTTATATTTTCATTTTCTTTATCTAACTCTTTTGATAGCTCTTTTTCTAAGTTATATTTATTTTCATTGTAAGCTTTTTGAAGGTTTGATAAAATCTGTTCATACTTTAACTCTATATCTTTTACATTTGATGTTAAAGCCTCATACCTTTTTATTAGCATCTCTTTTTCATCTTTGTAGTTTTGCTCTTTATTTTGCTCCTCTAAAAGGTAAGAGATATTTTTAGCTTTAAATTGTTCCTCTTTTTTTATCAACTTTTCTAGGTTGGAACTTGTTATAGCTATATCTGTTTTTTTATCTGTTTTTTCATCCTCTAGCATCTCCCTTTTTAGGTTGTACTTTTGAGTTTGTTCATCTTTTTCTTTTATCTTGTCGTGAAGTTTTGAGTTTATCTCTTGAAGTTTAAAAACTGAGTGTTTTTGTATATACTCCACTTTGTTTGCTAAAGTTTTAAACTCTTTTTTATTCTCTTGGTATCTGCCATACTCAGATGCCAACTCCTCTATAGTTGGGATTTTTTTCTCAAACTTCTCTATCTCTTTTTTCTCTTTGGCAAATCTATCTAAGTTCATTTTTATATCAAAAAGTGCTACTTTTGCTGTTGAGTTATCTATAAGTGAGACTATAGTTTTTTTGATATTTGTAGATTTGATAGATGAAGATGCAAAGATATTTGAGAGTGTTCTTGCAAACTCTTTTCTTGACTTTACATCTTCAAAAAGTGAAAAATCAACATGTGCATCTGTTTTTACTTTTTTACCAAACTCATCTTTTTTATGGAAGATATTTATATATCTCTCTTTTATAGTTGTTGTATAGCTAGGTAGAGAGTTTTTTTGTATATTTTCATTTAGTTTTTCAAAGTTTACTGGCTTGTTGGCATCTATAAAAAGCTCCCTTACCCCTATATCTTGAGAAGTTATATCTATAAAAGTATAATGAAGTTTAGAGGTTTTACTAACTACAAAAAGGTATCTGTTTTGCCCTTTTGTGTACTCATAGATTATCTGTGAGTTATGCTCTTTAAAATACCAATCATTAAAAGACTTTTTGGTCTCAGAGGTTAAGTTTAAAACAGAATCACTATAATCCATAGTATAAAAAAACAAAACAGCCCTCATAAGGGTAGTCTTACCAACTCCACTCTCACCTAAAAGCAAAGTATTATCAGATATATCTATATCAGCAAACTCATACCCTGCACTTTTTATAAGATATATTTTTTTTAGTCCGTCTTTATTCATA
>JAMOQV010000110.1 GCA_027068615.1 Helicobacteraceae bacterium
CTTAGATTAACAAAAGAAATAGAGGATACTCGAAAAGAGATAAAAGAGTTAGATTTAAAATTAACAAAAGAAATAAAAGAATTAGATATTAAATCAAGCAAAGAAAGAGATGCTATAAAATTAGCTCTTACAAAAGAGATAGAAAATACA
Organism: Helicobacteraceae bacterium; assembly: GCA_027068615.1. GTDB lineage: Bacteria > Campylobacterota > Campylobacteria > Campylobacterales > Sulfurimonadaceae > Sulfurimonas. The sequence continues at coordinate 151 of JAMOQV010000110.1, forward strand.
AAGTTTACTATGTTAAAATGGCAATTTATTTTTTGGGCTTCTCAAATGGGAGTAATTTTAACAATAGCATATAAAATATTAAGTGTAAAAGGATAAATATGAATATAGCAGTAATTGGAACTGGATATGTTGGATTAGTAACAGGGACATGTTTTAGTGAAATGGGAAATAATGTAATTTGTGTAGATATTGATGAGAAAAAAATTGAAAATTTAAAAAAAGGGATAATCCCTATTTATGAACCAGGGCTTGAGCCAATGGTTTTAGAAAACTATAAAAAAGGAACTCTTCATTTTACAACAGATATAAAAGAAGCTTTAGAAAATAGTGATATAGTTTTTATAGCAGTAGGAACACCTATGAGTGAAGATGGAAGTGCTGATTTACAATATGTCTTAGCAGTAGCAAAAGATATAGGTAAATATATGACTCATTATATGGTGGTAGTAGATAAATCAACAGTACCAGTAGGAACAGCAGATAAAGTAAAAGAAACTATCCAAGCTGAACTTGATAAAAGAGGAGTAAATATCCCTTTTGATGTAGTTAGTAATCCAGAATTTTTAAAAGAGGGTGCAGCTATTAGTGATTTTATGAAGCCAGATAGAGTAGTTATCGGTGCTGAAAATGAAAAAGCTATGGAAGTGATGAAAGAGCTTTATAGACCTTTTACAATGAATCACGAAAGATTTATAGGAATGGATGTAAGAAGTGCAGAGCTTACTAAATATGCAGCAAATGCAATGCTTGCTACAAAAATCTCTTTTATGAATGAGATGAGCCAAATCGCTGAAAGAGTAGGAGCTGATATAAATATGGTTCGTCATGGAATAGGAAGTGATAGCAGAATTGGGTATAGTTTTATTTATCCTGGATGTGGATATGGGGGAAGTTGTTTTCCAAAAGATGTAAATGCATTAGTAAAAATAGCAAAAGATAGTGGGTATGAGCCAAAAATCATTCCAGCAGTTGAAGAAGTAA
>JAMOQV010000111.1 GCA_027068615.1 Helicobacteraceae bacterium
CTAACTATGATTTCACACCCTTTTGTAACATCTAAATCATCATTATCCATCTTATTTGTTTTAGAAGTGGCTTTAGTTTTAGTAGCTAAAAAAGTTTGAAGTGCTGACTTGAAAGCAAAAGAGGTATGAACCCCTGTGGTATAACCTCTTTTTAGTTTTTTACTCAACTAAAAAACTTTCATCTTTATCTGCTCGAACTTATCTAAGTCCATATCATTTTTTAGAGAGTTAAAAAGCTCTTTCCATTTTTCTATGTCGTATTTATGAGTCTGTTTTAGCCAGATATTGTTATGTTTTTCAAGACCATTTTCAGAAGTGTTTGAAAAGATATTTACCACTTGTTTATATCTACATGCTCCAAAGCAAAGAGATTTTGAGACTTTCATCCTATCATAACCAACATCAAGTTGCATCTCTTTTAAAAGCTCTCTTAATTCATCAGCTTTTTTATGACTTCCTTCTGATGAACATCTTTTATCTACACATACAAATAGTATGTTTTTGTAGTGCATTATGGGTTTGTTTGGGTCAAGTACCTTTGGTTTACACTCAAAACCATCTACCACTTCACTTCCCATTGTGTTGATTTTTACAGACTTATTTTCCATTGTATTTTGTAACACCATCATAATCTTTTATAAGTTTATATGTTGCATGAAGAGTTGCTACCGTCATAGTAGAACTACCAAATCGCCCCTCCATTATAACTGCTGGAACATCAAAATACTCACAAAACCTTTTCCCATAGTCTTTAGACTCAACAACATTTACAAATCCAACTGGAAAAAGTATAAATGCTACATTTTTAAGATCAACCCCTTCATCTAACAATGTATTTATCGCTGCATATATAAAAGTAGGTGCATTACCACAACATAAAATCATCTTTTCATCTTTATGTCTTTTTATAGCTTCAACAACTGCTGCATAGCTTCTTGTAGTTTTGTTTTTTTCTGCCATCTCATAAGTAAACTTTTCATTTATATAACAAATAACTTCATTTTCATAAGTATCTAAGTAGAACTGACTAAGACCTACTTTTATCATATTTACATCTACTATGATTTTTGCTTTTGCTTTTAGTAACTCTTGTATGCGAGGTATAGCATCTTTTGTAAAACAGATATTTTC
>JAMOQV010000112.1 GCA_027068615.1 Helicobacteraceae bacterium
AAAATTTAGAAAATGGTGCAAAATTTACTTTTAGTTACAAAAAGAATGTGATAGATTAAACTAAAAGTGTATAATAATCAATCAGTAAACTGATTAAAAAATACATAAACTATATTATAATTTCATTATAACTATTTAGAGTATAAGGAATTATAATGTTAGATCTACAGCAAGCTTTTGATGATAGAAGCAAAAAACTAAATAACTAAAAAATCCACAAGAATATGAACTTAGATATCTTCGTATTGAAGATTTATAAAATTATAAATATTTCAAATCAGTAATGATATCTACATTGAGCAATTAATATCGCAGTATCTGTAACTTTATATACTAATCTATGCTCTATAGTTATTCTTCTTGACCAATATCCAGACCAATTATACTTTAATGGTTCAGGTTCGCCTAGACCTTTAAACGGATCTCTTTTTATATCTTTAACTAAAGTATTTATTTTTTTTAAAATCTTTTTATCATTTTGTTGCCAGTATAGATAATCTTGCCATGCTTCATTAGCAAAAGTTAGATTCATTCTTCTATTAACTCTCTAACTTTACCTTGACCAGCTTCTAGCTGAGATATAGCACTATTTAATCTTGAAGCATTATTACTACTTTGCATAAGATAAGCTGTTTCTTGCATGGACATATAATCATCAAGGGAGATTATAACTACACTATCTTTGTTTTGTCGTGTGATGAGCATAGGTGAATGGTTCTCAACAACGGTATCAATAGCAGTAGCAAGATGTTGCCTCATATTTGAAAATGTCATAGTCTGCATAAATATTTTCCTTTTATAATATATGTACAGATTTTAGTACATTCTTGCTTAAAAAAGTTTTATATAATGATTTTAATCTTATTTACTGTAAGTGATAGAGTATCCTCTTTTTTTTGCATATAGATATTAAAGTAGCTTTCTAGTGATGGGTTATCTTCTGATTTTTAGTAGTATTTGGTAGTAAAGTTATAAATGTAATTGTAACAAGTGAAACCTAAAAAGCTGTGTAAGTGTCTAAATGAAGTAGTTAGTAGTAAAAAGTATGGTGCTCACAACTGGACTCGAACCAGTGACTCTTACCTTGTCGAGGTAATACTCTACCAACTGAGTTATGCGAGCAAA
>JAMOQV010000113.1 GCA_027068615.1 Helicobacteraceae bacterium
GGCTTTTTAAAGTTTGAGACCCCTCAAATTGGATGTGTTCGTCTAAGTGCTAAAGGCTTAGTTATCTTAAAATCACCACCAACAAGCATAGATACTAAAGAGAGTTTAGGCTCACAAGTATCTACAGCACTTAAAGAAAAAGGTGCTATAAAGATAGCAGAACTAGGAACAGATTTAGCTATAAAACTTGCAACAAATCTAATATAAAGGCTTAAAATTGAACGATGAAAACATAGTTAAAAAGACTTGTAAAGAGTTGGGGATGACTTATAAGGAACTGGGTGAGGCTATTGGGTATAGTGAACCAGCTATAAAAAAAGCATTAGCAAATAATAATGTTAGTAAGCCTATGCAAAAAGCAATCAATCTATATATTGAGACATTAAATTTAAAAACTCAGATAAAAGATTATGAAGTTTTAAAAAGTGCTATAAAAAAGGCTATTTCATAAAGGTATCGTGCTTATGGGGGATACCTTTTATCTCTAAAAATCAACAATAAAGATACCAAGTTTAATTAATTACTTGATATAAAATACTATTTATCCTATAATTACAACAAGAAAAGATAATTAATATCTTTTTTGTTCTTTAAAAGTAAGATATTGTTAAGTTAGTTAAGTGTAAGATTTGATTATGAATGTCATAGGAACTCTTATTAGAGATATAGGTTTAGGTGTGTTTGTAAATGGACTTTTTACTATTACTCAAAATGGTTTTAGTTTTAGTGCAACTCTTACAACACTTATAGCCATTAAGATTTTACTTTTTGGCATATTGATACAACACAAATCAAAGGAAATTGAATGAGTGGAGAAACAGCAGTATTAATGTTTGCAACAACTGTACTAATGTTTGCAATGGGATATTATTACAGTATCACAAAACAAGAAAGAAAATATCACTAAACTAACTTAACTCTTATCTTACTTTTAAAAATATTATTTTTTAAAGGTATGTTATGGAGTTAGTAAAAGTAGAGTTTAAATCAAAGTTCAAACTAACGGAGGGATGCAAGAGGTATTTACCATACCACTTAGTAAACTTAACGGATGGCTATTTAGCATAAACCCAAACAAAGTTAAACCAGAAGTAAAAGCTAAACTTATAGAGT
>JAMOQV010000114.1 GCA_027068615.1 Helicobacteraceae bacterium
TCTTATTACATAATAATTATCACTTTATCTTGTGGTTATTCTTATTTAATATATTAAGGAAAATTAAAATGGCAACTGAAAAAGCTTATAAACTTTTAGCAATTCAAGAAGGTATTTCAAATAAAAATGCAAAATCTATGATAGATCGTGGTCTTGTATATGTTGGAAATAAAAAAGTTATGGTAGCTCGTGCAGAGATAGATGCAAAAACTATATTTAGAGTTACTAAGATAGAAAAACCAAATGTTATATTTGAAAATGATGATTTGATAGTTGTGGATAAACCACCATATATAAATTCTGATGAGATTGAAAGACAATTTAAACCAGCTGTACTTTTACATAGACTTGACCGTGAGACAAGTGGTGTTTTGATGCTTGTTAAAAATGAAGAGTTTCGTCAAAAGGCCATAAAAGAGTTTAAAAAAGATAAAGTTTATAAAGAATATATCGCATGGGTAGAGGGGATTATGACTGAACCTATTGAGGTTGATAAGCCGATTTTAACAACTAAGAAAAATAATCGTGCAGTTAGTAATGTCTCTTCAAAAGGAAAACCTGCGAGAACTGAATTTTTTCCAGATATAGTAAGTGCTAAAAAAACAAAAGTTAAATGTATAATTCATCATGGAAGAACACATCAGATAAGAACACACCTTAGATATATAGACCATCCAATAGTTGGAGATGAACAATATGGTGGAAGAAGAGCTAAAAGGGTTATGCTTCATGCTCATAAAGTTAGACTTTTAGGATTTGAGTTTATTGCTCGTGAGCCAAAATCATTTACACATTTTGAGTAATGTGGAAAGTTTATATGCTCAAATGTAGTGATGATACCATATATACAGGTATTACCACTGATTTAAAAAGAAGATTGAATGAGCATAATAATTTAAAATCTGGTGCAAAATATACTCGCTATAGAAGACCAGTTGAATTAGTATATTTTGAAGATGTTTGCGATAGAGCTAGTGCTTTAAAAAGAGAATACGAGATAAAAAGATTATCCCGTTTGGAAAAATTAGATTTAATAAACTAATTGATTGATACCTTGTTCTTTAGATTTATATAATAGCATATCAGCATTATCTAGACTATC
>JAMOQV010000115.1 GCA_027068615.1 Helicobacteraceae bacterium
AACCTATATTTTTCCCCATAGATATAAATAAAATATCCCTTTCATTAAATAAAATAGGTTGTTTTTTATCAAGATTTTTTTTTAAACCATTCCACTCATCATAAATATCTTGATGTAGTATAGCATATAGTTTTTCAGCCCTTTGCCAATCCTCTGGTGTATCTATATCTTGAACTAACTCTCTTGGTAAGATTATAGGGATGCTATCTTTTCCAAAGATAATATCATCAGTCGTCGTATTTAGATTTGTCCAATAAAACTGCCCTGCATCTTGATAAGCCCCTTCTAAATCTTGACTTCTTGATGTAAAATGCTCAGGTGTAAACATCTGACATCTTCCATCTTTAGTAAGTTTAAAAGTTCTCTGAATTGGAAAAGGCATAGAAGTTGTACTAAAAGTTGAGTGTGCATCTGAGTTTTTTAACTCCTCATACCCTTTTATAAGATACTCAACTTGTAAAAGTGGAGCAGTTGGGTAGATGGTGCATACATAGTTATAATTCTCACCATTTTCTTCTAAAAACTTTAATGCATGAGATATAACTGCACCAGTTCCAGTAAAATCATCACTTAACTCTTTAGGTCTTACAAAAGGAACTTCTGCACCATACTTTTTAGCAATAGAAGCGATTTTTTCATCATCTGTGCTTACTATAACCTTATCAAAAAGTTCACTCTTAAGTGCTACTTCGATACTATAAGCTATAAGAGGTTTACCAAAAAAATCTTTTATATTTTTTTTAGGTATCCTTTTACTTCCACCCCTAGCTGGGATGATGCATACTGCATCTTTTTTCATCTAAAACTTATCTATAATCTTAGAGAGTGTTAAAAAAGCACCAATAACTACTATAAGAGTCATCATATTTTTATTTAGTGCTTTTTGGATTGTAGCTTCTATCTTTTCATTTTGAAGTTCAAATTTGTTTTCAAGACCTACAAACTTATTTTCAAGACCTACAAACTTATTTTCAAGACCTACAAACTTATTTTCAAGACCTACAAATTTTTCTTCAAGTGCTACAACACTAGCTGTTACTTCATTTAGTTTATCATCTAAATGGTTTATGTGGTTGTATTGAGATTTTAAAAGAAGTGT
>JAMOQV010000116.1 GCA_027068615.1 Helicobacteraceae bacterium
AGAATTTTCTCCTGCTTGTGTCACCTCTTCATATATGGCATCAAAAAGTCCACTCATCACCTCACTATAGAGTCCAGATTTATTTTTAAAGTAATAATAAATCAGTGCTTTATTTACCCCACTCTCTCTTGCTATATCATCTACTGTTGTAGCATCATAACCCTGTTTTGAGAAAAGTGTTCGAGACTCTTTTAAAATTTTTGCTTTTGTAAGGACTGCATCTCTTTTTTGTTTTGCCATCTTCTACTTCTTTTTTTAATTAACTATTTGGTGAATTATACCATAAACTTTAAATTTCAATCAAAGTATAACAAAAATCTATTAATAATTAACTAAATAGTTAGTTAACTTTATAAACATAGCTATTATTCTGCTATAATAATTGCAAGAAAAAAAGCAAGAGAGTAAAGGTTATGAATTATTTTCAAAGAGATAAAAGATTATTAAAAACTATAAATAGTGCTTTTATAACACTACCATTTGTTCTTTTACCACTACTTATAGAAGCATGGTTTCATAAAGATGAAGCACTCTTTTTTATGCAATATAGAGATGAGATCCTTTTTTTAAATATATTTTACATTGTACTTATCAGATTTGCAATTCTAGATACAGCCATATACATCTTTAGTCGCTCTAAACATACCGTACACATAGCACTTATGCAAGTAGTATTTTTATATCTTGAGATAACAGTTATTACTATTGTTTATTATGCTATTGTATTTCATATTTTTGATGTATTTTCTCTCTTTCATTTGAGTGCACAATTAACCCCAGATAATCTCAAAGATATTCACAATCATAGCTTTGTAACTTCTATGTATATCTCAGCCGTTACTTTTACGACTCTAGGCTCTGGTGATTGGATACCACAGACTCTTAGTGCTATGGTTGCAGTTATCTCTGAGGTTATTTTGGGTGTAATTCAAGGTGGGGTATTTGTTGCAATAGTTGTTTATGCTCATCAAAATAAGGTATCTTAAAGATTTAAAATTTTTATACTTCTATAGAAATTTTTTTATTATCTTCTTTTGCTTTAGCTACTTTTTCCAAAAGAGTCTCTTTTAAATCTCCTGGCATATACTCTACCACCAA
>JAMOQV010000117.1 GCA_027068615.1 Helicobacteraceae bacterium
TTTATTATTATAGCAAATTTATGATTTAGAAATTTAAACTAAGTGATATTTTTTCTTTTTCCCCATCTATAGATATAACTTGTATTTGAGGTAAATATTGGTTTAACGATAAAACTTCTAAAGGGTGGGAGATTCTTTTTTCACTTATTTTAGATATATGTATCATCCCATCATTTTTAAGACCTATATCTACAAATGCACCAAAATCTGCTATATTTCTTACGATGCCAGATACAAAGTCTCCCTCTTTTAACATCTTTATATCTGTTATATCATCTCTAAATGGGATTTTAGGTAAATCCTCTCTAGGGTCAAATCCAGGTTTTAAAAGCTCTTTTACTATATCTTTTAAGGTCTCTTTTCCAACATTTAGCTCTTTTGCTTTTGTTTTTATATCTAAGTTATTAAGTTCTAGGTTTTTGATTTTTCTTGCGATTTCATAACTCTCAGGGTGGATGCCTGTATTGTCAAACTCATTTTTACCATCTTTTATACGGATAAAACCAGCTGATTGTTCATAAGCTTTTTTACCTAAACCTTTTACTTTTAGTAATTCACTTTTTGTTGTAAAATTACCATTTTCTTCACGATAAAGGATGATGTTTTTAGCCATAGCTTTACTAAGTCCAGCTATATGAGAGAGTAAAGAGATAGAAGCTGAGTTTATATCTACCCCAACATAGTTTACCAAATCACTTGTAACATCATCCAATCTTTTTGCTAAAAGTTTTTGATTTACATCGTGTTGGTATTGACCAATACCTAATGATTTTGGGTCTATTTTTACTAAAGTTGACATAGGGTCTCTTAACCTAGAAGCTATAGATATAGCTCCACGGATAGTTACATCAAGTTGTGGGTATTCCTCTTGAGCTATTTTTGAAGCTGAGTAAACAGATGCACCAGCTTCTGATACAACTGTATAATTTAGTTTTATACCCTCTTCACGATTTATACGGGCAAAAAACTCTTGAGTCTCACGAGAAGCTGTACCGTTACCTATTGCAATAGCTGAGATATTGTACTTTTTTACAAGTTTTAAAACTTTTTCTTTTGAGTTTTTATAATCCTCTTTAGGTTTTGTAGGGTATATAA
>JAMOQV010000118.1 GCA_027068615.1 Helicobacteraceae bacterium
TGGTCTAGGTTATCTAGTATAGCTTTATCGTACTCATCTATAAGGACTACTACTTGTTGGTTGTATTTTTTAAAAGTTAGTTTTATAAGTTCTTCCATACAACTTGTAAATTTATTTGTATCTCTACACTCTACATTCAAATTTTCTTGATTCTCTCTTAGTACATCAAAAATTCTATTTTTCAATCCCTCAGCACTTCTTAAATCTCCAAAAAAGTCTATCTTAATAACTGGATATTTAATGTCCCAATCCCATTTATCATAGATATATAAATCTTCAAAAAAATCTTTCTTGCCCTCAAAGATACTTTTTAAGGTTGTTAAAAACAAGCTTTTACCAAATCTTCTAGGACGGCTTAAAAAGTAAAACTTTGTACCACTTTCTATAAGATTATAAGCCTCTTTAGTTTTATCTATATATAGATAGTCTTTTGTGATTATTTCACTAAATGTTTGGATGCCTATGGGTAGCTTTTTCATACTATAAACCTTTATGAAAATATATACAATTATAACATTAAAATTTATGTTTTATTGCGTTTATGATGGGATTAAAAGCTTTTGTACTAACATCAACTTTTTGCCCTATTTTTAGATTTTTTATCTCATTTTCACTTACAACTATTTCAACTAATTGTTGCCCTATAGAGATGATAGCTACATTTATAACATCAACTTTTAAGATATCTAAAAGTTCACCTTCAAATGAAAACTTAGCACTTCCACTTGTCTTTAATAATATATCTTTAGGTAATCCATCATCAACTATAAGACCATTTTTTAAAACAACAACCCTTTGTGCCAATCTATATATCTCACTAGGGTCATGACTAACCATAATAGTTGTCAAACCAAACTCATTATGAAGTGATAATATCTCATTTTGTAACTTTAATCTCATACTAGGGTCTAATGCTGATAATGGTTCATCCATCAAAAGTAATTTTGGTTTATGCATCATAGCACGACATAAGCTCACCCTTTGTCTTTGTCCACCACTTAAAGTAGCTGGTAATCTATCTTTTAACTCTGTTAATTTTGTAACTTCTAAAAGATGAGATGCTAACTTTTTATCTTTTTTTACATATAAAAGATTGTTTTCTATACTCATATTTTCAAAAAGAGCATAGTTTTGAAAAACAAAACCAATACCCCTTTTTTGAGGTTGTAAAAAAGTTCTTTCATCTTGAAAAATACTATCTGAAACACTTATACAACCATCAGCATTTTCTAATCCTGCCAAGATGCGAAGAAATGTAGTTTTACCACTACCACTATCTCCTGCTATTGCTACAAATGAACCCTCTTGTATCTCAAGATTTATATCTAGTTGCATCTCTCCATCTGAGCCATAAAGTTTTTTTGTTATATCTATTTTTATCATCTGTTTACCATCTTATTACTGTTTGCATTAAAAGTATATACACCTAAAAGAACTACAAAACTTATACAAACCATTATAGCACTATATATATGAGCAGTTGAATAATCCATAATCTCAACCATCTCATATATAGCAACAGATGCAACCTTTGTTTCATCTGGGATATTTCCACCTACCATAAGAACCACACCAAACTCCCCTATAGTATGAGCGAAAGTTATTATAGTGGCTGTTAAAAGTGCTGGTTTTATATTTGGCAGAGCTACTTTTAAAAGTGTTTCAAATCTACTTTTACCACTTATATAACTAGCTTCAAGCATATTTTTATTTAATGATTCAAAACCATTTTGCAGTGGTTGAACCATAAATGGCAGTGAGTAAAAACAACTAGCTACAACAATACCAAAGAAACTAAAAACAAGTTCTATATCAAAATTTTCTTTAAAAAAATTACCTATAGGGGAATTTTGAGAAAGAGCAACAAGTAGATAAAATCCTAAAACTGATGGTGGAAGAACAATAGGTAGTGCTGTTAATGCTTCTAAAAATGGTTTTATTTTTGAGTTAGTTTGAGACAAAAACCAAGCAAGTGGAACACTAAGCATAAAGAGTATAAAAGTGGTTACAGTTGCTAACTTAAAAGATAATAAAAAAGGTGTAAAATCTAAGTTAGAAACTATATCAATCATCTAAAACCTCAGCTATAGATATATCACTAGCTTTTATAACGGCTACAACATCATCACCAACTTTTAGTGCAAGATTATTTGCTAACTCTTTTGTTATGATAGCTTCAAAAACTATACCATCTAAAGAGCTTAGCATCATAGTTGTTAAAAGCTTACCATCTGTTATAGATTTTATTGATGTTTTTAGTTGATTTTCAAAACTTGTTTCACTTATAAAATTTTTTGCTATAGATATTGCTGTTGGTTTTATAGATAAATTTACATTTTTTTTAAGTTGTATATCTTTGGGTAATTCTAAACTAAGCATACTTAAAGTTTGACCATCAAAATCAAACTTTACTATATGTAAGTTATCACAACTTTGTATCTCTATTATAGATGCTACTAACATTTTTTCAACGCTTTTTCATGAGCAAATATAAAACAGTTTTCACCATTTATATACTGATGTGCTAAAACCTGTTCATGTGCTTTTAATATAGAATCAACAAGATATAAACCTAAACCAAAACTATTTTTTGATGGATTTGCTGTTGTAAATGGTTCTATATAGTAACGAAGTGGATGAGCTATACACTCCCCTTTGCTTTCAAAGATTAATTCAGCATTTCTCATAACTATCTTTACCTTATGGTCTGTTGAGTATTTTATACCGTTATCTATCATATTTTTTATAGCTGTTACATATAGTTGATAATTTACCTTTATCATCATACCCTCTGGTATATCTATAGCTACATCATCTCTATCAACCATAGCCATATCTATAGCACCATCTATAACATCTATAAGTCTATACTCTTTAAAATCTTTTTTATCCCCTAAACTTGTAACTTCTTCTATCAAAGCAAACTCAGTTACAAGTGTTTCAAGTCTTGAAAATATAGAGGTAAATCTTTTTTTCTGCTTTTCAGATGATAGCATCTGTGTAGCAATAGTACCTTTTGCAATAGGTGTTTTTAACTCATGCATTAAGTTTCTTAAAAAAAGTGTACGAGATTCTAGTATGATATTTATCTTCTCTTTTGTGGCTTCTAATTCATTTGCGACAAGGGCTATCTCATCTGAACCTTTTAACTTAAAAGATATACTCATATCTCCATCACCAAATTCAGCTATCTTTCTTCTTAAAAGTATAAGTGGTCTAAGTTTTTGAAGTATCAAGAAAAACGATAAAAATATAACAAAAATTATAATCGCATAAGAATAAAGTAGATTCCAAGGTCTATAAGATTTTAACTCTTCATCTTTTATAAGTACAGAAGACTCTGGTGTTTGTATATAAAAGTATATATTTCCATGTAACTCTATCATACTAGCTTTTAAGTCAGATACAATAACGGATGTAAATAAACCTTTGTTGTTAAAAGACATAGTCTTGTCTATATTTTTAAAACCATCACTTTTTAACAACTCCCCATGGTGTAAAACAGCATCTTTCATATACTTGTCTTTTTCTATAAGAAGCTTATAAACAGCAAGATTTGCTTCAAGCATAACTTCTGAGTTATGCTTTTGCTTGTGGTCTTGATAAATTTGAGTTATAACTGAATGTTTAGCAAATATATTGTCAACATATTGGGTTTTATTTAGTTTATAAAACTCTATAAATACATAAGTAACACTTAAAACTGTTACACTAAGTGCAAAGAGAACAGTAAGTAAAACTAAGTGTTGCTTTATAAACTTTATCATTTAAGTAGCTTATACCCTACTCCACGAACAGACTCTATAAGAGACTTATCGCCTAACTTACTTCTAATCCTACCAACCATAACATCTATACTTTTATTTGAAGAGTCTTCATTTATAGCATTTACATTGTGGATAAGATCTTCACGAGATACTACTAAACCTTGCTTTGCTATCATATATGAAAGGATGCCAAACTCTGCATTTGTTAAATCTATGTTGCGACCTTTATATGTGATGCTCATAGTTGATTTATCACATTTAAAATCACTCTTAGACTCTTGTTTGGCCTCTGTTTTTGCTTCATATCTTCTAAGAACAGAGTGGATTCTAGCCTCTAACTCACGAGGGTCATAAGGTTTTGGCATATAATCATCAGCTCCAAGTTCAAGTGCTTTTATCTTATCTGTTACATCACTCCTTGCACTTGAGATTATGATAGGGATATCTTGTCTCTCTCTAATAGCTTCACAAACTTCTAAACCATCCATCCCAGGTAGTGTTAAATCCAATATAACAAGGTCAAATGGTTCTAACTTCAATATACTTACGGCCTTAAAAGGGTCATCTTCAGTGATAACCTCAAACTCAAACTGCTCAAGATACTCTGTAAGTATCTCAGCTAGTTCTAAGTCATCTTCAATCATTAATATTTTTTTCATAAGATGATTTTATCTAACTTAGACTAATAGTTTTATAACACCAAAGCTATACGATAAGCAATAAATGCTAAAACATAAGCTACAACGGATGTAAAAGCTAAAAGATAAAAAAAGTATTTTATCCCACCAGCTTCACGAGTAAAAACTACAGATGCAGCTAAACATGGCAAGTAAATCATAATCACAACTATAAATGAAACAGCAGAAGCAAATGGTATGTTTTTACTTATAGCATCTATTAGTGAGTTATTTCCTTCATCTACATCTGCACCTACTGAATATAGCACTCCTAAAGTAGATACAACAACCTCTTTTGCAGCTAAACCTGCTTGAAGTGCTACACTCATCTTCCAATCAAATCCTAATGGTTCAAATAAAGGTTCAGAAAATTTACCAATAGAACCCAAATAACTTTGCTCTAGTTGCTCTTCTACAAGTTTATTTGCTAGAGTATCTTTAACCTCTTGAGTTGATGCTTGTTCTATCTTTGTGTTATATTCTTGCTCTAACACAATATTTTTAGGATAATTACTTAAAAACCAAATAAGCATAGATGCAGCTGCTATAAAAGTACCAGCTTTTTTAAGATACATCATAGTTTTTGTTAAAACAGTGTGCCAAATAAGTTTAGCTGATGGAAGTCTATACTTTGGCATCTCCATAACAAATGGCTCTTCTACACCTTTAAATGCAGTAAGTTTTAAAACTTTTGCAGCGATAAGACCTAACATTGCACCACTTATATAGATGCCAAAAAGAACATTTCCTGCCATCTCTGGACTAAAAAATGCACCAGAGAAAAGTACATAAACGGGTAGTCTTGCACCACAACTCATAAAACCTATGATAAAGAGTGTAAGAAGTCTATCTCTGTCATTTTTCAAAATTCTTGCACTCATATAAGCAGGGATTGAACACCCAAAACCAGTTACAAGAGGTATAAAACTCTGTCCGTGAAGTCCAAACTTATGGAAAAATCCATCAAGTAAAAATGCAACTCTACTCATATAACCAGTACTCTCAAGAAGTGCAATACCGATAAAAAGTATAATGATATTTGGTACAAAAAGCACAACTGCACCAACACCAGCGATAATCCCATCAACTATAAGTGAACGGATATCATCATTTGCTATAGTAGCTCCAACTGTATCGCCAAGCCAACCAAAAAATGCATCTATGTAGTCCATAGGTATAGCACCTAATTCAAATGTAAGTTGAAATAATCCCCACATAAAAAACAAAAATATAGGAAGTCCAAACATAGGATGAATTAAAACAGAATCAATCTTCTCAGTTAGTGTTCTTGTTTGTTCTTGTTTTTTTTGCTTTACAACCTCAGCAACTATACCACGATTAAAAGATGCATACTCTTCGGCAAAAGCCTCTTTTATATCTTCACAATCATGATGAAGTTCTATATGTCTTCTAGCCTCAACTAAGATGGGTTGCAACTCTGTCCATATAGGATTATCGTGAATCTTTTGATAAGTTTTTTTATTGTTTTTAAGAAGATTTATAGCCACATTTCTATATGAATTTTTAGCACAATATTTATGCTTATCAAGATACCAAACTATCCTTGCTATCTCCTCCTCAACTGCTTCACTAAAAACAAGTTTAGTAGGTTTAGTTTCCTCTTCACGAACAGATACAACAGCATCAAGAAGCTCTTTTATACCTGTTTTTGTAGCAGCTGAAACCTTTACACAAGGGATGCCAAGAAGTTCAGACATATATTTTTCATCTATCTCTATCCCCTCTTTTTGAGCTTCATCACTCATATTTAATGCTACTACAACATTTTTATTCATACTCATAAGTTCTGCTGTTAGTTGAAGATTTTTTTCTAAATTTGTAGAATCTACTACATTTATGATTAAATCGTATTTATGCCCACAAAGGTACTCATGTGTTACCCTCTCTTCTATGGTATAATCATTAAAAGCATAAGTTCCAGGTAAATCTATAACAGTAAAATGGTAATCTTTATAAT
The DNA here is from genome assembly GCA_027068615.1 of Helicobacteraceae bacterium. GTDB lineage: Bacteria > Campylobacterota > Campylobacteria > Campylobacterales > Sulfurimonadaceae > Sulfurimonas. The sequence goes on from JAMOQV010000118.1 coordinate 6,423, forward strand.
CAAAAAGCACTTCAGTTTTCTCAACCGTTACACCTGAGAAGTTACCAACATGAAGATGTGCATTTGAGATAGAGTTGATAAGCATACTTTTACCAACATTTGGCTGACCAACAAGTGCTATTTTTAGATGGTTAGCTGTAACTGGGCATGATTTTTTATCTACATTACTCATACTTTTTTTACCTCTATCTTATCTGCTTCACTTGCTCTTAGTGCGATTGTCATTTTTGCAACTTTTATCTCTATAGTGCTTTTGTTTGCTGAATATCCAAGCACTTCAACACTAGCACCTTTTATAATCCCAAACGATATAAGTCTCTGTCTTAAATCACCTGTTGTATGTAACTTCACAATTTGTAACTTATCACCCTTTTGTGATGTCAATATTGTATCCATAATTTCTCTTTTAATAGTTAATTTTCATAATGATAATGAAAATCAACTTGATA
>JAMOQV010000119.1 GCA_027068615.1 Helicobacteraceae bacterium
GCATTTTTATCTACTTCTTCATAGCAGATAGAAGTACCATCGGAGATGTAAATCTGCTCACGTATGTTTTTTGCTACATTAATTTCATAAAAAGCAAAATGTTTAAATTCATATTTGTTTTTTAATGCATCAACTATTCTTTTATAAACTATCTCTTTTGAGAGATCGAGTTCTATTGTTTTTTTAAATTTGTAAATATCTGAGAGTTCTTTTATAATTGTTTTTGCTTCATAAAGAGGGTCCGATGATGAGATACATCCCTGTGGAATAAAAGTTGAGAGATTATATTTAATATCCCCAAAAGTTTCTTGCATTTTTGAAAAGAGGGTATTGAGTTGCTCAGTAATGTTTTTAGCACTACCTTTAATGGTAGTTGTAAACTTATATGTAAAATCTCCACTGTAAGCTTTTTTAATACCTTTTTGCATATCTTCAAAAAGTTGCATATACGGTGTGATATAGTGGTTTATCAAGAGCAAAACAATTACAATAAAAATAAGGTTAATACCAAGAATTTTTAAAACAGTAATCATTCCTGTATTTCGCATAGGTGTAATATCAAACTCCATGCTGATTGCACCAAGAGTATCTCCACGTTGAACTTCATGGCAACTTAGACAGTTTGGATTACCAGTTGTAGAGGCTTTGTATGGAATAGATATGCGTAAAATAATACTCTCGGTATTTTCATGGATTTTTTGGATGCTTGTTCCGCTTTGCAAGACTTCTTTGTCAAGTGCATCTCGTACAGTTTCACTGTTAAGTCCTGGTCCAAACTGCTTGATTACTTTTGGAGAACGTACTAACCAAAGAGCTTTGATATCTTTGTTGTTTGTTGAAATTTGATCTAAAAAGAATTGGCGTTTATCCATAATACCATTTACCATGTGAGCAGTAAGCCCGTCTTTTACAATGGCCGCTGTTGTTGTTGCTTTTTGGACAGCATTTTTGATACTGTATTCTCTAAAATTTAGAGATACATTGAACATTGTTGCAACTCCAAGGCCAAGTAACATCAAAGCAACACTAAGAAGCAGTTTAGATTTCGTATGCATATTTAAATCTTTTTAGTAAAATAATCTAAATT
>JAMOQV010000120.1 GCA_027068615.1 Helicobacteraceae bacterium
TTTGTATCTCTACACTCTACACCCAAATCTTTTTGATTGTTTTTAAGTATATCAAAGATTCTATCTTTTAATCCCTCAGCACTTCTTAAATCTCCAAAGAAGTCTATCTTGATAACAGGATATTTAACATCAAAGTCCCATTTATCATAGATATACAAACCTTTAAACAGTTCTTTTTTCCCCTCAAATATACTTTTCAAGGTTGTTAAAAATAAACTTTTTCCAAATCTTCTAGGACGAGATAAAAAATAAAATATACTTCCACTATTTATAAGTTCATAAGCTTCTTTTGTTTTGTCAATATAAAGATAATCTTCTTCTATTATTCTTTGAAATGTTTGTATGCCTATGGGTAGTTTTTGCATCTTAGAGTCCTATCTTTTGTTAGATAGATTATACCAAAAAAATAAAAATCAATCATCATCATAACAACTATCAAACTCATTTTCGTTATCAAAGTAGGAGCAAGTATCATCGTCATATTCACCATAGAAGTTATCATCAGAGTCGTCATCAGAGTTGTCATCATCACCACCAAACAAAAATGAAAATGTACCAAGAAGTATAAAAAACCAAAAAACCTTACTAAAACCTCTAGCTTGTGAGAAGTTTCTAGCCACTGCTGAGGCTATAAGTATGTAGATATAAAATACAAAAATACCGACTATAAAATATCCAGCTAACTCTAGCATTATATAAATTTCCTTGTTTTAGAAATTTTATCATAACTTTTTATTTATAATGATTAAGAAATAGAATAATTATCCCACAAAGTGTGGGATGAATGTGATTGATGGGTTATGCAAGTTAGAGATTGTGTCTCAAAATAACTATCCCACAAAGTGTGGGATGAATAGCCTAAAAAGGCTACTTTTGAAAGGGTATTGTATCTTTTGTAACTTTAAGTAAGCTCATATATTACGATGTTATATAAAAAAGTTCGCAAAAGTATAGTGTTTTACTACCTTTTTTCTCTTTTTATATACTTATAACCAAAATATATAGAGACCAATATACTTGGATATACAAAATACCCAGAAAAGTTTTCATCACTTCCAACATTCATACCAAAAAAACCTGTAA
>JAMOQV010000121.1 GCA_027068615.1 Helicobacteraceae bacterium
TATTTCGATAAAATTCAAACATAATATTATCATCAGTAGATATCAATTTGGTATAAAAAGTATTTCCTATAAGATGCTGTTTTAGAGTGCTATTTGATATATCTCCATCCATAGCTATCTTTTCATCTGCATTTACTAACTTAACGATATTATCACAATCTAAAAAGTTTCTACTATATGTTGGATTTATTATAACTTCATAACCTTTTGATGTTATCTCTTTTAGCTTTTTGTATCTATAAAATGGGTTTTTAGAAAACCTGCCTCTATCTAACCAAATAAAGTTATCTATATACTCTCTATCTAACTCATCTGTCAAACTTTTCCAAGAGATATTTCCAACTAAAGTTATACTATAACCTTTATACTTTTTGCTGTATTTTATCTCTTTTATAAAGTTTCTAAAAAGTATATAATCACCTATGGCATCCAAGCGTATTAAAAGTAATGTTCTGGATTTAATAGAAGAACTATTATAAATAAAAAAATCAACCAACTTAGAAATTATAAATTTAATATTTCTTTTTATATTTAATAATAACTTACTCATAAAATAGATAATTCTTTCATATAATTTTTATATGCTTTTTCTTTTATGATTCTAAATCTTTCTTTATAGTTATCTGCACCAGAATTTAGATATTTATATTCTTGCATTAAGATATCATAAGAAACATCATTTACAAAATAGTTTTTTAAACCTATTTCATCAGCCATTTTAGCTCTACTATCATTACCAATAATAAGAGATGGTTTCCCAAAACTAGATATCAAAAAAGCACCATGAACTCTATTCATAATACCAAATTTTGCTTTACTATAAAACTTCATATATGCTAAATAATCGTTTTTTTTATAAAAAATCTCAGCTTCTGGATCAAACTTCATTACTAAATCAACTTCTTGTTTATTGTGACAAGAGAATATAACTCTTTCATATTTTTTTATCTCAAAGTAAAATTTACTAAATTCTAATTCCCATTTCTTAAAATCAATATTTTGACCAAATGTATAATGAGCTCCACCCTTCATATAATTTAAAACAATGTATTCAGAACCAGAATCACTTAAACCATATTCATCAATGGCAAATATAGAACTACAAGGTAAAACATTTGATTTTATATCTATTTGTGAGAATATATCTTTAGCTAAAGAATCCCTAAGTGTAGTAACTGATGAAATTTTATAAAACTCTTTTATATAATCATTGCATTTTTCACAAAACTCACTACCATCAGAATTGTATTTCTGACAACTTCCAGCTGCTAAGTTTAATAACTTTGCACTTTTAGTATATCTAAGAAATCTATTTTTAATCAATGGTTTATACCATTCATTGTTACAACAATGAGATTCATTACTTTTATGACACCAATAAACTGGTGCTCCACTTTGAACTACGATATCTGCTTCTATAATTTTATCTCTGGTCCATTTTATAGGAATGATACTATCTATTATATTTGATATTCTTCGACTTTTTATAATTTCAAAAAAATTTCTAGTTGTTATTGGTGAATGTTTATGGATATTTGAAAATGAGATATTATCACCTAATTTTTCTTTTAATAAATATTTTATACCCTCTCTTACAAAATCATCACCAATATTATGATTTAGGGTTGTAATAATTGCTATTTTTTTAGTAGATGTATTATCCAAATTTAACTCCCAATATTCTAAATGGCAATAAAAGTGCATTTGTTTGCAATTTAAAATTATAAATAAATTTTTTATTTGTTATATTAAATAAATAAGATGTAACAATTTGAGAAATAAGAGTTGCTATAGCAGCCCCTACTATCCCATATAACGGTATTAATATATAGTTTAATATAATATTAATACTAGCTCCATAAAGTGTACGATAAAACAAGTATTTTTGTAAATTTTCTGATATAAACCACTTTGTACCTACAGAACCTAAAGATGTAAAAAGTATTGTCCAAATATATACAATAAAAACATCTATCGCACCTTTATAATCATAGCCATATAAAAACTCAATAAACCAATTTGAAAAAAAGCTCATAGGCAATACTATAAAAATAGCAAAAATAACTATTAAATCATAAAGCTTTTGCATTCTTTCATAATATAATCGCTTATTATTTTTAGAATTAATTATAGCTGGAAATATAGAATTTGTTATAATAATGGGTATAAAATAGCATGCTTCAACAAGTCTAGTTGCCGCAGCATATAAACCAACAGCATTTGTATCTATATATTCTTTTATCATAATTAAATCTATTCTCATATATATTGCAACAACTAATGTTGAGAAGATCAAAGGCAAACTATCTTTTAAAAGAGATATAGCTACATCTTTTTTAAATACCAAATCAGTTTTATTTATCTGTGATTTATAAATAAACACATATATATACCCAAAAGCTAAAACTACATTGTCAAATAGTATCACCAAAGCAAAATATACCAAAGAAGATTCATTAATTATTAGTAATATTTTGATTAAAGAACTAAAAAACAGTGTTATAGTATTAATATAAACAATATATTTTGATAAAACTTTACTTTGAAAATAAAAATCTACAACATTGAAACTTTGAAATATAATGGAAAAAGATATGATATATATCAAAATATTCATATTTCTATCTATAGAAAAAATACCAATAAATAAAGATAAAATGATAAATACAAAAATAGAAGCAACTATTTTCAATACAAAAGATGTTGCAAAAATTTCACCATCTTTGGTTTTAGAATTCAAAAGTTCTCTAACTATGATATTATTTAATCCAAGAGTAGATATAGAAGCAACTAACGCAACTAAACTTTGAACATAACTTAGTAATCCAAACTGATCAGGACCTAAGTATCTAGCTACCCAGATACTTACAAAAAGCCCCATAACCATCCTTAATATCTTCTCAAAAAAAAGCCAAGAAGTATTTGTAAAATACCTCATAAAGCCTTGATGATTTTTTAGTTGATTTATCTTTTTTAACAATTTATCTACTAGATTTTAGCTTTTCTTTTAGGATGATTTTACCAGCTTCAACACCTGGTTGGTCATAAGCATCTATATATATAAATCTAGCAACAACAGATGTTAAAAGCTCATACTCATACATAAGTCTAGCTATACTTTTTTCAAAAACACCATCTATAGTTATCACATCACATGGGATATCATTTAGATTATTTATAGATTCTATAGTTGCATCTGCTTGTTTGTTTATAAGTGAAGAAAATTCCAATCCATCAAGATAATCCAACTCTTCTAAACCATCTAAAGTTATACTAGGTATTTTTAAGTGATTATCAAAATCTTCAACTTTTATAACAGTTATAGTTTTATCTCTTCTTCCCTCAATAATAAGCTGTAAAAAAGAGTGCTGATCTATTGGTCCTATGATGCCAACAGGGGTAAGACCCTGTTTTGTGCTGTTTATATCTATCTTACCTAAACTCTCACCCCAAAGCTGTATATACCACTTGTTAAAACCTTCTAATCTTGAAGAGTATGAAAAGACTACATTTATATTGAACTTATTTTTATACTCTGCAAAAAATCTAGCTTTATTTAGTATCTTGATATAGTCATCTTTTTTATTGAAAAATGAGTTATAAACATCCTTTGTCCCTGCTAAAAGTTCATCTATATCTATGCCAACTATACAAAGTGGTAAAAGTCCAACAGCTGAAAAAACAGAAAATCTTCCACCAACATTTTTTGGTATTTCAAAAGTTTTTATACCATTTACTTTTGCATAAATATTTAGTTTTGAATCGTGTTCAGTTACTATCACTGTATTGTTTTTATCACACTTTATAAGTGAGTTTATATACTTAAATATAGAAACAGTCTCAACAGTTGTACCAGACTTTGATATAACTATAAATAAACTATCTTCTAAATCTATAGAGTTTATCTTTGATTTTAACTCTATTGGGTCTGTACTTTCTAAAAAATAAAGCTTTTTAGTTAAATCTTTTGAATGTTTTAAAAACTTGTATATAGCATAAGTTCCAAGTGTACTTCCACCTATACCTATCACAACAATATTTTTTTGCTTAACAGTTTTTGCATACTCTTTATATACAGAAGTATCTTGATGAACCAAGTTATAATAACCAATACTCTCTTTTTCTTTCTCTATCGATTTAAATATATCTTCATCAGACATTGTTGCATTAAAATTATGTGTATAGTTCATTAATCTCTCACTCTTAAAAATACAGGAAACCTAGGATTTCCTTTTGAAGTTAAACCATAATACTTAAAAGTTATTATAGAACCTATCTTTGGAGGTAATTTCCTTTGCTTGTCATTTAATCCACTCCCTATCTTTATAACCTGCATATTTTTCATCCTGCAAGATAAAGAACCGATTAATCCATCATTTCTGCCGTGTCCTTTGTTATAACCAACAACTTCACACTCATCATCTATATAGCTTTTCACTTTTAAAGCATTGTCATCTCTACCCACATAGTAAGCTAATGAGCCATCTCTTACAACAACACCCTCTGCACCTTTTTTTTCAATATCTTTTAAAAACTCTTCAAGATGCTTTTTATCTCTTACTTTTATCTGTTTTATAAGCTTTATATATGCTGTTTCTTTTACTAGCGAAAGTCTTTGAGTTAAGTTTCCATCTGCTTCTGGAACTTCAAAAACCATATATTTAACTTTTTTCCAATCATCAGTTGGACTCTTTTGCTTAACAATGGAAACAACAGATGAAAAATCACCCCTTTTTGTCCAAAGTTCACCATCTAACTTATGTTTTGGAAAATCTTTTAGAAAAAATTTTGGTACTTTAAAAACTTTACCACCTCTTGAGATAAGCTTTTTACCATCCCAATAGGCTCTAACACCATCATATTTTTCACTCATATACCAATTTGTTATATTTTTATCTTTACTATAAACATTTAGTAAAAAAAGTTCAGGTTTTTGAGCATTTAGTATTACACCTAAAAAAAGAAGTAATAAAAAAAATCTCATTTTTATTATTTTTCTTTATTGTAAAAGTAGTTTGTAGCTTCTACAAATCCATCTACAGAACCACAATCAAACCTTTTACCTTTAAATTTATATGCTATAACTTTACCAATCTCTGCTTGTTTTAACAGTGCATCTGTGATTTGAATCTCACCACCACGACCTGGTGGTGTTTTTCTAAGTATATCAAAAATATCTGGAGTTAAAATATATCTACCTATGATAGCTAGATTTGATGGAGCATCTTCTGGTTTTGGTTTTTCTACCATATCATCTACTCTTATTAACTCATCATTTATAGCAGTACCTGCTATTACACCATACTTTTGAGTTTCCTCTTTTGGAACTTCTTCTACTGCTACTACTGAGCATTGGTATTTATCATAAAGTTTTACCATTTGAGCTAAAACACCCTCACCATCTTCATTATCACATAAATCATCTGCTAAAACTACTGCAAATGGAGCATTTCCGATAAGAACTTCACCACTAAGTATAGCATGACCTAAACCTTTCATCTCAATCTGACGAGTATAAGAAAATGTGCATTTTTCTTTCAAAGTTTTAAGTTCAGATAAAAGAGACTCTTTAGAAGTGCCTTGGATTTGGTGTTCAAGTTCAAAACTTGTATCAAAATGATCCTCTATCGCTCTTTTACCACGACCAGTTACAACTGCCATTATATTCATATCAGCTTCAACTGCTTCACTAACACCATACTGTAAAAGTGGTTTAGTTAGTATCGGTAACATCTCTTTAGGGATAGCTTTTGTCACTGGAAGAAACCTAGTACCATAACCTGCTGCTGGAAATAAACATTTTTTTACTTTTTTTACTTTAACCACTTTTAAACCTTTTTAATTTTTCTAATCTTTTTTTATAAAATAATTTGTCAGATATTTTATCATATTTTATAGCACCTTTTAAAAGTAGTTCATATTTTTGCATCAAAACTTCTCTAGCTGTTTCTTTTTGTATGGAATCTAATAATTTTTCAAGTGCTACAACACGAAATCTATCCATACCCCAGTGTTTAAAACTAAGTTGGTCATTGTGTCCTGCATATTTTGTTATAAGTTTTTTATCTACTAAGCCTATTGGATGCTCTAGTGCTACTCTAAGCCACAAATCATAATCTTCACAAACTTCTAAACCCTCATCAAACAAACCAACTTTAGAAAATAAATCTTTATGGATCAATGAAGCTGATGGAGCGATGATGCAATGAGATAAACACTTATCAAATATCTCTCCACCATACTTTTTAAATTTTTTAGGGATTTTTACCTCTTTAGCATCTCTTATCCACTTCTCATCTGTATAACTCATCAAAATATCTGGATTTTGCTTATGAAATAAAACTTGTTCTTTTAGTTTATCTTTGTGCCACTCATCATCACTATCTAAAAAAGCTATCCACTCATAAGATGCTTTTTTGATACCTAAGTTTCTAGCTGAACTTACACCTTTGTTTTGTTGGTAAAAGTATCTTATGGATGGAAAATCTTGTTTTATTTGTGAAGTGTTATCAGTTGAACCATCATCTATAACTATAACTTCTGATGGCTTGTAGGTTTGGGCAAAGACTGAAGTTAATGCCCTTTTTAAAAATGTGTAACGGTTGTATGTTGGGATAACTACACTTATCACCACTCTTTTATCTCATTATAAAGACTATCTCTCTCAACAGCTCTAAATCCACTATCTTTTATAAGGGAAACAAACTCATTTAAGTCCATACCATTTGCACTTTTTGCTCCTGCTGCTGAGTTTATAGACTCTCGCTCTATCGTTCCATCTAAGTCGTTTGCACCAA
>JAMOQV010000122.1 GCA_027068615.1 Helicobacteraceae bacterium
CTTAAAAGAAGCTTAATGTGTGGGGAATGTTGGAAGAATTTTTGGAATTTATTGTTTTTTATTGCTAAAGCCCTGTTTTTAGGGCTTTGCTATTTGAAACTTTTTTATACTTTATATTCTAAAGTTGTTGGCTTTGAAAAATTTGGTACATCATCATAAGAAAATACTGCATAATACTTATCTACTTTTGTACTTCCAAAGTTATCATAAGTATAATTATCACTTCCACCATATAGTTTTTGTCCATCATAAGGTGAACATGGAACTCTAAATGGATTTTTAACCACTATAACACCACTAAAATTATCTTTTGGATTTTCCCAAGTTAATTTTATAATGCCATTTTCAATAGTTTGTTTTAGATTTGTTACACTTTTAGGTGCTTTGTGTGATTTTTTCATATAGTTTATAATTAATGATGGTCTATTTACTCTTTTAGCATCAACATAATCTATATTTTGAAGTTTTGAAAAAGGGTTTTCAGATGATGCTGATATAACAAATACTGCTTTATCACTATCTTTTGTACGGTGAAGCATCTCTTCTATCGCATATCTATCAAATACATATCTTTGTTTTGGCTTATTTTTAATATCTGTTGCACTTACATCATAACCTATTCTTTCTATAACTTCTCTTTGTTTCATCTTTTGGTATGTTTTTTCACCATCACACGGTACAACCATCTCTATATGAAATCTCATATTGTTAAGTGCATCTATCTGACTTGCTTCTATCTCTATATATGCTGTTGAGATTGTTGTATCTTCTGCTTTTGGCAAGTTTGACAAATCAAACTCCATTACACCATACTTTTTATCTCCATTTGCATCAAAACCAACTGATAATCTATCTTCAATGATGCTATCTTTTAAAACTGTTGTTTCATAAGAGGATTGTAACTCTAGTTTTGCTTCGTTTATAGTATATGATATATCTAACATTGGTCTAAAAGATAGTCCACCACTAAACTTACCATAACCTATATCCCACTGCATCATTTGAGATGCTCTATCTAGTGGCAAAGAGGTTGGCCCTTCCATCCTAAAGTAAGCTTCCCTTCTTTTTAATGAATCTTGAAGAACTGCTATCTCTTGAGATGCAAACTTATAAGTTCTCCAAACACCTTGAGAGAGTTGAGCTGAACCTGTTGGTCTATCTATATAACTTAACATCTTTGCATTTTTCACATCATCAAAACTTGCGATATTCTCTATAACTCTTTCATCCATCTGCCCTACTCGCCACTCTCCATAGCTCTCAACCTGAACTGAGACTCTATTCATAGGATAAAAAGATATCTTTGCACTTGTTATGATGGCATTTTCAGGTATAGTCTTTAGTGAAAACCCACATACACCATAACACTCACCCTTACTTTCAGATATACCAACAAAAAGTGAATTTACTCCAAAGTGTTCAGAATTCTTTTTAGTTTTTTCACCAACATAACCTATCTTATCTGCTAATGGATACAAAATCTTAGAAAACATATTTTCAGCTGGTGCTGTTCTTATAGACACTCTTTGTCCAAATGGTGATTTTATATCTTTTTCTTTACACACAGCACGGATATAGTAATGATAGTTTGTAGATGACTCTAAGTTTTTATCTGTAAAAGTTTTTAGTTTTGTCATACCTATACGGTTAGAAGTTTGAGCAAAACCTTTTTTCTTTTTAGAACGATATATCTCAAAGTAAACTGTATCATCTTCTATATAATCCCAACTAAGCTCTACCTCTTTAGAAGTTATAGCATTAGCTGTGAAATTCTCAACTCTTACTAAAGTTGAATTTTTTACATAGTTTTTAACTTCTGAGAGTGCATATATAAGTGCTGGTATATTTTCTTCTATATTTTGAGACATATTTTCTTGATAGTCACTAATGTTTCTAGTCCCTACCTCAGCAACGAGTGCTAAAGCACCTTGAGCATAGTAAAACTCCCTACCACTTCCAGATATAAGATGCGTTGGTGGTTTGCCCATATGGATACCATACTCACGAAATGACTCCTTTCTTATCTCTTCTGCCATATTTCCAGCTAATAGATTTAAGTCTATCGCATCGATAGCATCTTCATGTATAAAGTTATGAGCTGGAAAAAATACATTTCCTTGTGAGTGGTAATCTAGTGCTATTGTGATATTTGGATGAGATAGTGCAAAATCTCTAAGTGCTTGAGTTTCAGGCTCACTAAAAGGGTGTGGACCTGAGTACACATTTGATGCCATAACATTATTTTTTTCAAAACCTACTTCAAAGTTTCTATTTAAATCAACTCCAAAACTTCCATCTGCATTTCTTCTTCTGTTTTTTCTCCAAAAAGAAAAATGATTTCTTGAGTATTCAAACCCATCAGGATTTGCACATGGCACCATATATAGTGTAGTTTTATCTAAAATCGCATTTAACTGTGGGTCATAATCTATATGCTCAAGTATATACTTTGCAAAAGACAATGATAACTCTATACCTATCCACTCTCTTGCATGGATAGTACCTGTGTATAAAAGTGCAGGTTTATTCTCATTTTCTTTTACATTGTTTGTTATGCTTACTGCTATAATATCTCTGTCTTCATAAGTTTTACCAATTGACTCTACTTTAAATAGATTTGGATTTGTTTTTTGTGCTTTTTTAAAAAATTCTACACACTCTGTGTAAGAAGTATATTGTTGTCTCAAATTGTTCTACCTTGTTTTATTATCTATAATTTCTACTATTTTTGCTATCTTTTTATCGTTAAAGTCAAGACCCATAGCTTCTTGGTCTGGTGTAGCAAATGCTGGGATACCATTTACCTCTAATACCACATATTGCTCTTTTTCTTTATCATAAAGTATATCTACTCCTGCTATATCCATACCTAAAGCATCACTTGCACGAGTTGCAATATCTATAATCTCATCATTTGCTTCACGAAGGATTACACTACCACCTGAAGTAACATTTGTTCTCCAATCTCTTTCACTTGCTTTTCTACCATAACAAGCTATAAACTCTCCACCAACTATATCTACACGAAAATCTGTAAAATCATTTTCTATAAACTTTTCAAGATAGATATGTCTCATATCTGTTTGATTTAAAAATGGCATCAAAGTATCAAGTGTTTGGCGAGAATCAAGTAGTGCCATACCATTACCACCCCAACCATCAAGTGGTTTAAAAACCATCTTTTTCCACTCTTCAAACTTATCTACCATATAGCTTGATTGTTCCCTATGGCATAAAAAGAATTCTGAAGTATTAACACCTGCACGAGAAAGAGCTATGTTTGATTTGAACTTATCTTCTGAGAGTGCAAAAGCTTCATAAGAGTTTATAGTTGGCATATATCTTGACACTGCTTCATACATATAAATTTGTGCTAAAGTTTGCTCACCAGCATTGTAAGAAAAAAAGGCATCCAATTCTAACATATCTACATCAGCCGAACCATCAGATGGGGAACAAACTATACCACTGTTACATCCCCTTGCAAATCTCAAATCAAGCCCAGTTACAACATCAATCTCTCTCTCTTTTAACTGTTTTACTATTTTATCTTGGATTGCATCTCCACCACCATTACTATACATCCACATACCGACTTTTCTTGACATCATCTCTCCTTAGTTAAAATCTTTATTTTTTATAAAATACTCAAATAGCTTTCTACTCAACTCTATACGAGATATAAAACTACTTTTACTAGCTCTCTCATATATTGTATGATCACCATCACCATATGGTCCAAAGCCATCAAGTGTAACAACACCATTTGAGCTTACTATGTTAGCATCACTTACCCCTCCCCTTTCTTCATAAGGAAGTGTTTGTCCTGTAATGTTTTGTATATTTTTTATAAGATTAAGTGATGCTTGTGAAGTTTGCATAACATCTCGTTGGATGCCACCACTTAGAGTTGAAGTTGTACCATCTACATAGGAAGTATTTACAATCTTATCTATCTCTTTTAAAACTCTATCTCTTTCTACTGTATCTTTGTATCTTAACTCAAATGTCATTTTTGCATATGGTGAGATTGTATTTGCTCCGATGCCACCATCTATCTTACCTACATTTAAAGTTGTACCTTTTGGTAAATCTGTAAGTTTTACTAACTCTTGAAGTTTATATGAAAGTTCTAAGTTTGCATCGCATCCATCTGAGTAATGATTACCAGCATGAGATGCCTTACCCTCTATATCTATAAAAAAAGTACCTACACCTTTTCTAGCAGTTACAACTTCAAGGTTTTTCCCACTAGCTTCATATACAAAACAGTAATCATACTTTTTTGCTAACTCAGCTGTAAGATACTTAGAATCATCACTACCAGTTTCCTCATCACTAACAAACAAAACATCGATATTTTGTATCTCAATACCTTGTTTTTTTATCTCTCTTAGTGCTTCAAGGGCAACGATATTTCCACCTTTCATATCGCATACACCTGCACCATATACCCATCCATCATCCTCTTTATAAGTTTCAAATTTCTCAGGGGCAAAAACTGTATCTAAATGACCAAGAAGTAAAAGTTTTTTTCCATTTGGATTATCTTTTGAAGTATAGTACCTATGATTACCTATATCTTCTCTAATATATATATGTTTAGTAAAATCCAACTCTTCTAGCCACTTATCAAAAACAACACCGACCTTATCAACACCAGCTTTATTTTTGGTAAATGAGTTTATTTTTACAATAGTTTTTAAATCTTGAAGATAATCCATAAAAATCCTATTAACTTTTTTGCTAAATTATGTCAAAATAACACTATGAATATACTTAAAGAATTCAACTCAACAGATAAATGTTCCTATCTTAAAAATAAAGAACAAAACACTCATTATAAAATTATAAACGATTGTACTACTTATCATTGTCAAGAACTTACAGAAAGAGGCTTTAGAAGATTTGGTATGATGTTTTTTCGCCCAATATGTTCAACATGTACAGAATGTCAGAGTATAAAAATAGATGTAAAGAATTTTAAATTTTCAAAATCAAAAAGAAGAATTATAAATAAAGCAAAAGATTTAAATAGCATCATAAGAAGACCATCTTTAACAAAAGAGCATTTAGAACTTTTTGATAAATACCATCTTTTTATGAATGATAAAAAAGGTTGGTCGCATAAACCAATAACACCTGAACACTATTATTCTTCATTTGTAGATGGATATAACGAGTTTGGATATGAAGTCTTATACTTTGATGAGGATAAGCTTATAGGTGTTGATCTTATAGATATTCTTGATAATGGCATCTCCTCTATCTACTTTTATTATGATCCTGACTACTCTGAATATTCACTTGGAAAATTATCACTTTATCAACAAATAAAATTTGCTCAAAAAACAGATAGAGAATGGATATATCTTGGATATTATGTAAAAGATTGTCCTAGTCTATCTTATAAAGCAGAGTACAAACCATATCTTACACTAGAGGGAAGACCTAATGAAAATGAAGATTTTAACTATATATAAAAATAAAATGATAAAATAAACATATTTAATAAAAAAATTATATATTATTTGTGTCAAATAAATGTCAGATTATTTTAAAGTAAGTATTTTAAGATATTTGAGGAGAGTTTATTCTTCCCAAAATATGGGAAGAATACTAAGAACAGCTAATTAAAGATTAACCGTTTCTTTTTTTCTGAATCTCTTCAGAAACATTTTTTGGAACTTCAGCATAGTGATCAAATTCCATAGAGTATGTTGCTCTACCTTGAGTAGCAGAACGAAGGTCAGTTGAATAACCAAACATCTCAGATAATGGAACATGAGCGTCAACAATTTTGTTTCCACTTCTGTCACCCATAGAGTTAACTTGTCCACGACGACGGTTAAGGTCTCCGATAACATCACCCATAGACTCTTCAGGAACTTCAACTTCAACTTTCATCATTGGCTCTAAGATAGAAGGGTTTGCTTTACGACAAGCTTCTTTAAATGCCATTGAAGCAGCAAGTTTAAATGCCATCTCATTTGAATCCACATCGTGGTATGAACCATCATAAAGAGTAACATCCATATCTTCCATTGGGTAACCTGCAAGAACACCAGTTTGCATAGCTTCCTCACAACCTTTCTCAACTGCAGGGATATATTCTCTTGGAACTGTACCACCTTTAATTTCATTATGGAAAACAAAACCAGTATCTTTTTCACCTGGTTTAACAGTGATAAATACATGACCATACTGACCACGACCACCAGATTGTTTAGCGTATTTATACTCTTGGTTAACTTCCATATTGATAGTTTCACGGTAAGAAACTTGTGGAGCACCAACTTCAGCTTCAACATTGAACTCACGCTTCATTCTATCTACAAGAATTTCAAGGTGTAACTCACCCATACCAGAGATGATAGTTTGACCAGTTTCTTCGTCAGTATTTACTCTAAAAGATGGATCTTCAGCAGCAAGTTTAGCAAGAGCTAGACCCATTTTTTCTTGGTCAGCTTTTGTTTTTGGCTCAACAGCAACAGAGATAACTGGTTCTGGGAAGTCCATTCTTTCAAGAACAACTTTTTGGTCACCAGTACATAAAGTATCACCAGTAGTTGTAGCTTTAAGACCAACAACTGCACCGATTTCACCTGCATAAATCTCTTTAACTTCTTCTCTTTTGATAGCATGCATCTTAACGATACGACCAACTCTCTCTTTTTTATCTTTAGTAGAGTTGTGAACAAAT